>JAICZD010000034.1 GCA_025933855.1 Modestobacter sp.
GATCCGGTTGTTGAACATCTCGCCCAGCAGCACCCACACGACCGGACCCCAGGAGACCCCGAAGAAGACGACGAACAGGTTGGCCGCGATCAGCGCGACGATCCCGGCCGTGTCGCCGAGTGCGGGTTCGCCGTTGACCACGTTCGCGGTGCCGAAGACGTAGGCGAGCGTGCCCAGGCTGATGGCCATCCCGGCCGAGCCGATCAGCAGCAGCATGCGGCGGCCGAGCCGGTCGATCGTGCTGATGGCCACCAGGGTCACCACGATGTTCGTGATGGAGGTGATGACGGTGATGGTCAGCGCGTCGGCCTCGCTGAAGCCCACCTGCTGCCACAGCGCCGAGCTGTAGTAGAAGATCACGTTGATGCCCACGGCCTGCTGGAAGACCGACAGCAGGATGCCCACCCAGACGATGGGCCGCAGCCCCAGCACCGGCCCGCGGAGGTCCGCGAAGGACGCGCGGGTGTGCTTCTCGGCGTCCACGGTGCGCTGGATCTCCAGGATCCGCTCGTCCACGCCCGCGGTCAGCACCTCGCCGAGCACCCGCCGGGCGTCCTCGGGCTGCCCCTTGGCGACCAGGTAGCGCGGGGACTCCGGAATCGTCAGCGACAGCACCGCGTACACCAGACCCGGCAGCGCCAGGCTGATGAACATCCAGCGCCACGCCTCCAGGCCGAGGCCGAGGTCCTCCCCGGCGCCGCCGGCGCTGCGGGCCAGCAGCGTGTCGACGAGCAGGGCGATGAAGATGCCGGTGACGATCGCCAGCTGCTGCAGCGAGCCCAGCCGGCCGCGGATCGAGGCGGGGGAGATCTCGGCGATGTACGCCGGGGCGATGACCGATGCGGCGCCCACGCCGATGCCGCCGATGATCCGCCAGATGGTCAGGTCGACGGGCCCGGTGGCCAGCCCGGACCCGAACGCGCTGATCACGAACAGCAGCCCGGCGATGACCATCACCTTGATCCGGCCGAACCGGTCGGCCAGCCGGCCCGCGGCCCACGCCCCGAACGCGGCGCCGAGCAGCGCCGAGGCGACGACGAACCCGGTGAGGCTGGCGCTCATCCCGAAGTCGTCGCGCAGCGCGGTGACCGCGCCGTTGATGACGGCCGTGTCGTAACCGAACAGGAAGCCGCCGAGCGCGGCCACCACCGCCAGGTGGATCGCTCGGGTGGTGTTGAACTGCTCTTCACCGCGGGAGAGCTGGGTCATGTCGCGTCCTTCGGGTGGGGAAGCCGGCGCCGCGGGAAGACCTCGGTCCCGGACGGAGGGGGTGATCAGGACGTGGTGGCGGGGCGCCCGGCGCCGGCCCCGGCGACCGATCGGTACAGCTGCACCGTCCGTTCGGCGATGGTCGACCAGGAGAAGTGCTCGACGGCGCGCCGGCGCCCGGCGACGCCGAGCTGCGCCGCCCGGTCGGGATCCTCCAGCAGGGCGGTCATGGCCGCGGCCAGGTCGGCGGTGAACCGGTCGGGGTCGGCCGGCTCCCCGGTGCCGTCGGGCCGGGGCTCGATGCCCACCAGCAGCCCGGTCTCGCCGTCGGCGACGACCTCGGGGATGCCCCCGGTGGCGGTCGCCACCACCGCCGCCTGGCAGGCCATCGCCTCGAGGTTCACGATCCCCATCGGCTCGTACACCGACGGGCAGACGAACACGGTGGTGTGGCTGAGGACCTGGATGACCTCCGGCTTGGGCAGCATGTCGGCGACCCACACCACCCCCTTGCGCACCGCGCGGAGCTCGTCGACCAGACCGGTGACCTCCGCCAGGATCTCCGGGGTGTCCGGGGCGCCGGCCAGCAGCACCAGCTGCGCCGACGGCGGGAGGTCGCGGGCCGCCCGCAGCAGGTGCGGCAGCCCCTTCTGCCGGGTGATCCGGCCGACGAAGACGACGCTGGGCCGGTCGGGGTCGATGCCCAGCCGGTCCAGCACGTCGGTGCCCGCATCGGGTGCGTACTCCCCGGTGTCGATGCCGTTGTGGATGACGGTGACCCGGTCGGGATCGACCCCCGGATAGGCGGCCAGCACGTCGCGGCGCATCCCGGCGGACACGGCGACCACCGCGTCGGCGGCCTCGATCGCGGTGCGCTCGGCCCAGCTGGACAGCGCGTAGCCACCGCCGAGCTGCTCGGCCTTCCACGGCCGGGCCGGCTCCAGGCTGTGCGTGGTGACCACGTGCGGCACCCCGTGCAGCAGCTTGGCCACGTGCCCGGCCATGTTGGCGTACCAGGTGTGGCTGTGCACCACGTCGGCGCCGACGCAGTCGGTGGCCATCTCCAGGTCGACCCCGAGCGTCCGCACCGCCGGGTTCGCGCCGCGGAGCCCCGGCGGGTCGGCGTAGGCGGTGACCCCGGCCTCCTCCCGGGGGCCGCCGAAGCAGCGCACCCGGACGTCGGCGTGCGGACGCAGCTCCCGGGCGAGGTACTCCACGTGGACCCCCGCGCCGCCGTAGACCTCCGGCGGGTACTCGCGGGTCAGCAGATCGACCCGCAGGCCGTCGCCGGTGGATGGAGAGGGGTCGGGCGCCGCTGTGGCCTGCGTCACACGGCGAACCATAGGACCCGTCGACCCCCGGGGCTAGTTGCGGGCCCGGATGGGGGCTACGTTCCCGCCTCGTGGCTACTCAGGTGCTTGCGATGGTGCTGGCCGGCGGCGAGGGCAAGCGGCTGATGCCCCTGACGGCGGACCGGGCCAAGCCGGCGGTCCCGTTCGGCGGGATCTACCGGATGGTCGACTTCGTGCTGTCCAACCTGGTGAACGGCGGCTACCGCAAGCTGGTCGTGCTGACCCAGTACAAGAGTCATTCGCTGGACCGGCACATCAGCAAGACCTGGCGGCTGTCGACGCTGCTCGGCGGCTACGTGGCGCCGGTGCCGGCGCAGCAGCGGCTCGGCCCGCGGTGGTTCGCCGGGTCCGCCGATGCGATCCACCAGAGCATGAACCTGATCAACGACGAGCTGCCCGAGTACGTGGTGGTCTTCGGCGCGGACAACATCTACCGGATGGACCCCCAGCAGATGCTGGACCAGCACATCGCCACCGGTGCCGGCGTGACGGTGGCGGCCATCCGGCAGCCGCTGGCGATGGCCGACCAGTTCGGGGTCATCGAGGTCGACCAGGGCGGCCGGATGATCTCGGCGTTCCGGGAGAAGCCCAGCGATGCGCAGGGCCTGGCGGACGCCCCGCACGAGATCTTCGCCTCGATGGGCAACTACGTCTTCACGACCAGCGTGCTCGTCGACGCCATCACCCGGGATGCCGCCGATCCGGAGAGCAAGCACGACATGGGCGGCAGCATCGTGCCCATGCTGGTCGAGCGCGGCGAGGCGGCGGTGTACGACTTCCGCGACAACGACGTCCCGGGGCAGCGTGAGTGCGAGCGCGGCTACTGGCGCGACGTCGGCACGCTGGACAGCTTCTACGACGCGCACATGGACCTGATCTCCGTCGACCCGGAGTTCAGCCTGGCCAATCCGCAGTGGCCGATCTTCACCGACCCCGAGACGTGGCCGCCGGCCCGCACGGTGCACGGCTCGGCCGGCCGCGTCGGCAGCGCGATGGAGTGCCTGCTGGCACCGGGCTCGGTGGTGTCCGGGTCGACGGTGAGCCGGTCGATCCTGTCCCCGGGCGCGCACGTGCACTCCTGGGCGCAGGTGGACGCGTCCGTGCTGATGCACGGGGTCCAGGTGGGCCGGAACGCCATCGTGCGCAACGCGATCCTGGACAAGAACGTCGTGGTTCCCGAGGGCGCCAAGCTCGGGGTCGACCTGGACCGGGACCGCGAGTTGTACACCGTCACCGCCAACGGGATCGTGGTCGTCGGCAAGGGCCAGCAGGTGGTGCCCTGACCGGCCGCCGCGCTGCCGGGCGCCCGTCCGGCAGCAGGTCCGCCGGCACGGCCACGAGAGCGAGGAGGCAGCTGTGGCACTGACCATCGGCGTGGACGTCGGAGGAACCAAGGTGGCCGCCGGGGTGGTCGACGAGGACGGGGCGATCATCGCCCGGGCCCGGCACGAGACCCCCTCCGACGACCCGGCGAAGACCGAGGACGTCATCACGGCAGTGGTCGAGGAGCTGCGCGGCGGCCACTCCGTCGAGGCGGTCGGGCTCGGTGCGGCGGGGCTGGTCGACGCCGCCCGGGCCACCGTCATCTTCGCCCCCAACCTCGCCTGGCGGCACGAGCCGCTGCGGGCGGCGCTGGAGCGGCGGGTGGACCTGCCCGTGGTCGTGGAGAACGACGGCAACGCCGCCGCCTGGGGGGAGACCCGCTTCGGCGCCGCGCGGGGCGAGCGGTACGTCGTGATGCTCACCGTCGGCACCGGTCTGGGCGGGGGGATCGTGCTGGACGGCCAGCTGTTCCGCGGCCGCCTGGGTATCGCCGGCGAGCTCGGGCACGTCACCGTCGCCCCCGGCGGCCGCCGCTGCGGCTGCGGCAACCGCGGCTGCTGGGAGCGGTACGCCAGCGGACGCGCGCTGCTGCGCGAGGCGCAGGAGCTGGCGAGCATCTCCCCGGCCATCGCCGACGGGATGCTGCAGCTCTCCGGCGGCCGGCCGGAGCACATCACCGGGCTGCACGTCACCCAGGCGGCCCAGGACGGCGACGAGGCGGCGCTGGAGGCGTTCCGGGTGCTCGGGTCCTGGCTGGGTCACGGCATGGCCAGCCTCGCGGCGGTCCTCGACCCCGGGATGTTCGTCATCGGCGGTGGCGTCTCCGCGGCCGGCGAGCTGCTCCGCAAGCCGGCCGAGGCGCGCTTCCTGGAGCTGCTGACCGCGAAGAGCTACCGCGCCGCACCCCAGGTGCGGCTGGCCGAACTCGGTGCGGACGCCGGCATCGTGGGCGCGGCCGACCTGGCGCGGGTCCGCTGACCTGCCCACCCACCGACCGCGGGCCAGCTGCCGAATGCGGTCCGGGTACGGTCCGGCGAGGGGCCGGCGGCGGTAGGATCCGGTGCAGCGGGACGTTTCGTCCGGGCTGTCCGGGAGGTGCACCGTGCGCCGTTATCTGATCGTCGCGAACCAGACGCTGGGCGCGGAGGAACTGGCCAGAGCCGTGGCCGATCGCTCGGCCGCCGGTCCGGCCGAGTTCTGGGTCCTCGTGCCGGCCACCCAGACGACGGACCTGGCCTCGCCGGCGTTCCTGCCGGGCATGGGGGGCGTGCCGATCCAGGCGTCGGTGGAGGACAGCGAAGCCCTGGCCCGCTCGCGACTCGATGCCGCCCTGGAGCGGCTGCGGGCGGCGGAGGTGACGGCCGACGGGGAGATCGGGGATCCCGATCCCTTCCGGGCGATCGAGCACACGATGGCCACCCGCCAGTTCGACGAGGTCGTGGTGTCGACCCTGCCGGCGCGGCTGTCACGCTGGTTGCACCAGGACCTGCCGAGCCGGGTGGAGCGCAAGTTCCACGTTCCGGTCACGCACATCGGGGCGGCGCAGCCCTCGAACAGGTAGGCCGCGGACCCGGCGCCCCGGCACCGGGCGACGTTGCCCGGCGGCCTGCCGGCGCCGTTCGTGGAGTGGAGCCTTCCGGGCCGCGGCCCGGCGCTCAGCCGGGTGCCCGGGCTCCGCCCGCGCTCAGTCTCAGCGGGCGGCGGTTGCGACCGGTGGCACGCTGACGCGACTGCCCTCGGTGGGCGCTGCTGCGCCTCGTGCGGTGGGAGCGTGCGACCGGCGGCTGGACGAGTGGCCGGTGCCGGCGAGGCGCTCGGAGTACAGGTTGGCAAGGAAGAACTGCGAGGAACTCACACCCTCCGGTAGTGGCCGCGCCGAGGGGGCACGGCCGCGGTGATCAAGCGGACTCCTCGACGGTAGTGCGGCTGTACCGGCAAGCCCGGCAAGAGCCGCATGAGGGTCATCACAGGGCCGGGAGCGGGATCCGTGGGCATCGCCGGGTGGCCGGTGCGGGGCGCGGTTCCGGCCAGGTCAGCACCGGAATGCGGTGGCCAGGGCGGCCATCAGCCGGTCGTGCCCGTAGCGGCGGGTGGTGTTCGCCATCACGACGATGCCGAGGTCCAGGCCGGGGTACAGCCGCATCGCGTTCCAGAACCCGCCACCGGTGCCCCAGTGCTCGACGAAGGCCGGAGTGGCGTCGCGGTCGGCGGGACGGCGGAACCAGCCCAGACCCAGGTCGAAGGGCCGGCCGGGAGTGCGGATGTCGCGCATCAGTCGGGCCGTCTCCGGCCGCAGCACCCGCACGCCGTCCACGACGCCGTCGGCGAGATGCAGTCGCAGCAACCGGGCGGCATCGGTCACCGGCCCGATCAGCCCGCCGTAGCCGGCGCCCACGACCCGGAAGGGGCGCAGCCCGACCTGGTCCGCGTGCCGGGCTCCGACCAGGCCGGCCGGCAGCGCCGCCCGGAGCAGCGGGGTGGCGGCGCGGGGCAGCCGGACGTACCCGGTCGCTGCCAGGGCGTCGTCCCGGTGCTCGTACCCGGTGGCCGGCATGCCGGCCGGCTCGAGCACGCCACGCCGGACGGCGTCCTCGAAGGGCTCCCCGGCGGCCCGCGCGATGACCTCGGCCAGCACGAGGTACCCCACGTTGGAGTAGCGGGCCGGCGCGCCGGCGGGTCGCCGCGGTGCACCGTGCCGGGCCACCAGGTCGGCGGTCCGGGCCCGGACGGCGGCCGGGTCGGCGCCGGCGGGCACCACCCAGCGCAGCGGCAGCGGGTTGCCGGCTCCGGAGGTGTGGTCCAGCAGCTGGCGGATCCGCGGCTGCGGGCCCCGGGCGGCGCGGACCGACGGAACGAGGTCGTGCACCGGTGCATCGAGGTCCAGCCGGCCCTCGTCGGCCAGCCGCAGCGCGGCCGTCGCCGTGGCGATCTTGGACATCGAGAACCACAGGTAGGCGGTGTCCGCGGTGGCCGGGCTCCGGGTGGCCAGGTCGCGGTACCCGAAGCCTTCGGCGTACAGCTGCCCTACCGAGGAGGTCACCGCGACCGACAGCCCGGGGACGTGCTGGCGGGCCATCCGGTCGGCGATCATGGACCGGGCGGCCGCCAGCGCCGCCGGATCATGGGACGCCGGAGTTCCGTGCCGGACGGGGTGCGGGTCGGGTGTCATCGGGCTGCTCCCTGGTCGGACCGGTCGCGGATGAAGTCGAGATAGGCGCGCACGCTGTCCTCCTCCGCCGGGCTCAACGGACGCCCGGCGTAGGCCAGCTGCCGCTCGCCAGTCGCCGGGCCGCACGCCACTGGTTCTCCGGCGGCCACCGAGTAGGGCCGCGGGTCCAGGCCGCCGACCTGGCGCAACGCAGCGTCCAGTCGCTGTAACGACGCCCGCTGGCGCGACTCGTCGGCGCCCAGGGCCGCGGCGAGCGGCCGCGTCGCGGCGAAGAAGGCCTCAGCGGTGACGGCGTGCACCTGCTCGCCGGCCGGGGTGAGGGCGAGCAGCCGCGATCGGCCGTCGGCGGGATGGGGGCGCTGCTCGACGTGACCGCGCTGCTGCAGCCGGCGGACCAGCGCGGACAGGGTGGTGGGGCGCATCGCCGTCCACCGCGAGATCTGGCTCGCCGGAACGGGACCGAACCGCCGGAGCAGCGAGTAGAAGCCGAACTCCTCGCCGTTCAGGCCACTGGTCTCGGTGAGGACCTCGTCCAGCGCGGCGGACAGCAGGTGGTTGACCAGCCAGAGGTCGAAGAGGACCGACATCGGCGGCTGTGCGTCCTCGGCCACGTCAGGATCGTACGACGATGCAGCAACCTGTGCAATGACGTAGTAGTGTGACGATATGGAAACCGGCCATGCCGTGGTGGTCCGGCGGGCACGCGAGGCCGATGCGGCGGTGATGTGCGAGCTGAGCATCGACGCCATCACCCGCTCCGCGGCCGGGTCCTACGACCAGCGGCAGCGCGCGGCCTGGGCGGCGCGGCGGACCCCGGAGGGCCACCGCTGGATGGTCCGGGAGACCTCCGCCTTCGTGGCGCTCGTGGGCGAGGAGATCGCCGGCTTCGCCACCGTGGCGTTGCACCCGGTCGCCGCCTTGCAGGCCGGTGAGGTCGACCAGTTGTTCGTCGGCCCCCGGCACGGGGGGCGGGGCATCGCCCTCCTGCTCCTGGAGGCCGTGGCCGCCGCGGGCGCCGCGGCCGGCCTTGCGGAGCTGGTCACCCACGCCTCCTGGCGCGCCGTTCCGGTGTTCGAGCGGGCCGGCTACCGGCGGGTCGCCGAGGAGGCGGTGGACGTCGACGGGGTGACGCTCACCCGGGCGCTGATGCGCAGGCCGCTCGGGCGCTGAGGGTCCGCGCCGGGTCCTGCATCGGAACCGACCGGGACGCCTCCGGCCGGAAACCTGTATCAGGACGGCTCCTCGCCCGCTCTGCACAGTGGACGACCACCGAGCGACGGAGGAGCCATGGACAGGCGGATACAGGCCGTGGGCGTGCCGGACCCGGACCGGCCCCTCGCATCCCCCGGCGCGGCACCCCGGGTCGGGCTGCTGGACGGGTTCGTCCTGGAGCCCGGTTTCCCGACGTCCGGGGCCCTCCGGGAGGACCTTCCGCACGGGGTCCAGCGGCTGGTCGCCTACCTGTGCCTGTCGCGCCGGCCGGGCAGGTCCGCCGTCGCCGGCCAGCTGTGGCCCGACGCCCCCGAGCGGCAGGCCCACGGCAGCCTCCGGTCCGCGCTGTGGCGACTCGGCAAGATCGTTCCGGGCCTGGTCGAGACCACCGGTGGCGCACTGGCGTTGCGCCCCGGGGTGCGCGTCGACGTCCGCGAGCTCAGCGACTGGGCCGCGCGGGTGCGGGATCCGGGCAGCGACCTGGACCGGGTGACCCCGATCCCGCAGGCCGTGCAGGCCGATCTCCTCCCCGGGTGGTACGACGACTGGGTGCTCCTCGAGCGGGAACGGCTGCGGCAGCTGCGGCTGCATGCGCTGGAGACCGTCGCGGCCCGGCTGGCCATGGCCGGTCGCTCCGGTGAGGCGGTGGACGCCGCCCACCTCGCCGTCCGCACCGAGCCGCTCCGGGAGAGCGCCCACCGCACGCTCGCGCGGGTCCACCTTGCCGAGGGGAACCCGGCGGAGGCCGCCCGCACCTACCAGTGCTACCGCATCCTGCTGCGCGATGAGCTGGGGGTCGAGCCGACCGAGCGGTTCACCCGGCTGGTGCACGGCCTGGGCGGTCGACGCCCGGCCGGACCGGCGCGCGTCGCTCCGGGGCAGTGGCAGCCGGCCCGCACCCGATCCGCCGCGGCCGTCGGGTAGGCCGCTGCCCGGTCTGGCGGGCTTCGCGTGGCCAGCGGCGCGCTCACCGGAACGCCCGGCCCCTCCCGTTGCGGCCGGGCCGACTGGAGCGCTCGCCGGGTCAGGACCAGGAGGTGGTCAGCCGGACGCTGGTGCCCTCCGGGGTCCGGCGGATGGCGACGTGATCGCACAGCTGGCGGGCCAGCCACAGGCCCATGCCGCCGCCGGAGAGGTCCTCGCCGTGCGCGGGCCCGTACCCGGCGAACGGGTCGTCCCAGCCGCGGCCGGCGTCGGTGATCGTGCACACCAGCGTGCCGGGTGCGGTCCACAGCCGCAGACCTGCCGGCGGGTGGCCGTGGCGGACGGCGTTGGAGGCCATCTCGTCGACGGCGATCAGGAAGTCGTCGATCAGGTCGGCCGGGCCGTCCACGGTGGCGAGCCGGTCCCGCACGGCGTGCCGCAGCGCGATGAAGTCGGTGACGTCCCGGGCGGCGAACGCGGGCGCGGTGGATTCCAGCGGCTCCTCGGGCACCGGCAGCGTGCTCAGGTAGCCGGCCGGGTCGACGTAGTCGGGATTGGCGACCCGGCCGTCGCCGGTGCGCAGGTGCGGGTGCGTGTGCCGCGCCGCGGTGAGGATGGGCTCGGAGAGATGCCGGGTGTCGAACAGGCAGAGGCCCGACGCCGGCAGGGCAGCCAACGCCGCGTTGATCACCGCCTCGTACCGCTGCCACTCCGACCATTCCGCGGCGGTGCGGCCGAACTCGACCTGGCCCACGACCCGGATCCGCCGTCCCGGTGCCGCGTGCTCGGCGGCGAGCCGCCGGAACTCGGTGATCGCCGTCGGCGTCCGCGAGCGGTAGAGGCTGTTCCGATCGAGCACCAGGACCCGGGGGTCGTGCCCGACCGCGGCCGACAGCCGGTCGGTGGACTCCGGGCCGACGGCGATCACGCCCGTCTCGCCGGCAGCCAGGCCCTCGCGGAGGAACGCGCCGGCGACGGCGGTGAGCTCGTCGGGGGAGTCGTAGAGCAGCGCGTCGTGCTCCAAGCCGGCCCCGGGAGCGGTGGAACCACCGACCCCAGCACCGCTCGTCGCGTGCACGGCGTCGCAGCCCAACAGGTTCTCTCCCGGTCCACGCCCGCCGCTGTGGCGGGGCATCTGCTCCACGGTAGCCGCGGTCGGCGGTAGGCACCCGCGATGGGCCGCGGCCGGCGGCGGAGCCCGACACGCCGACGCCGGGCCGGGACGGCGCATTCCCGACCTGCGCCGGACCGGTGGGCCTCCTACGGTATGGCCACCGTGAGCTGACCTTCCGAGCAGGAGAGCGCCATGGCCGTGTTCCGGATCCTCGAGGCGAAGGCACGTCCCGGCGCCGTCGACCGGGTGACCGAGCTGCTGATCCAGCAGCAACGCGACATCGTCGCCGCGGCGCCCGGTGCGGTGTTCGCGCAGAGCCTGCGCAGCGGTGACCAGGTGCTCGCCGTGTCCAGCTGGGAGAGCGACGAGCACATGCAGCGGTATCTCGACCAGGAGGTGACCCGGGACTTCTACCGGGCGCTGCCGGAGCTGCTGATGGGCACCCCGAGCGTCCGGACCTACGAGGTCGTCGACGGCGGCCAGGCCGGTGGCGGCTGGGCGGACGCGGGTCCGGCCGGGGACGGGGTCGACCATGACGGGGTCGACCATGACGGGGAAAACCATGACGGGGCCGACGCGGACGGGGCGGCCCGATGACCTGGTACTACCCGAAGGGCTGGACCGACCAGGAGGACGGCGTCGAGCAGGTCGTCATCCACTTCTCCTGCACGCCGCCCGGCCAGTGGCCCGACTGGGCCTGGGGCCACGAGTCCCGGGTGCTGGAGGACCGCGGCGGATACCCCCGCAACCGCCTCAAGGTGCTGCGGATGCCGCGCGAGGTGTGGGACCTGCAGAACGGGTGGCCCACCCCGGAGTACCGGTTCCACTACTACTTCGAGGTCTTCCAGAACGGTTCCCGGTGGACGACCGACCTGTTCAGCGAGGACATCGTCTACCGGGACCTCGAGTACGTCGACGACTCCGGCTGGGCCACCAACATCTGCATCTACTGGTCGGTCGGGGACTGGAGCGCGCCGGTCTACAGCCCGATGGAGGACCCGCGGTTCCCCGCCGACTCCGAGTTCCGGTCGACGAAGTACTACGCGTACCAGGACAAGGAACGCTTCCACTACGAGAAGTTCGCCATGCTGCACGCGCTGGAGCGGCCGCACCGGTGGCAGTCCCGGATGTACGGGCCGCGCGGCGCGACGCTGGTCCAGCAGTACCACATCGGGCGGATGTTCCCGCCGGACCAGAAGGACGAGTTCTGGCTCGGCCCGGACGGCCGGTCCGCTCCGGGCGGCAACTGGTGGGTCCACCAGCTGTAGGGCCCTGCGCTGAAGGGCCCCGCGCTGTCGGCCCGCGCTGTAGGGCCCCCGCGCCACCCCGCCGTCAACCCTGGACCCCGAGTTCGCCGTTCCTGAGAGGTCGCCGTGAGTGAACTGGCCGCTGCCGTCGCCGAGGCCCGCCGTGCGGAGACCGAGCAGTTCTTCGGCCTGCGCCGGACGTGGGTCGACCCGGAGCCGGGGATCGAGATGGTCCAGCTGCACTACGCCTGGACCCGGCCCGGGGAGGAGCCGGACTGGGAGACGGCCGACATGCGGGTGCTGACGCCGAGCGAGGCGTCCCCGGGCCTGCGGACCGCGGTCATCGAGGTGCCCCGGCAGGTCGACGGGAGCCACGAGTACCTGCTGCACCACTTCTTCTTCGTCGTCCAGGGCACCGACTGGCGCAGCTCGCCGGTGTTCACCGAGGAGATCGTCGCCCGGGAGGTGCGCTACGACGACACCGACGGCCGGTGGACCTCCGTGGGCATCGGCTGGGGGATCTCCCCGGGTGCCCCGGAGCTGGCCGCGCCGAACTACACCGCCGCCGCCATGGACGGGCTGTCCTTCGGCGACTCCGGCGCCGGTGCGCCGCCGGAGCCGGCGTCCATCTACGAGTTCGTGCAGGCCCAGCCCCTGCCGCACCGATTCCGCGGGCTGGTCTGGGGGCCCCGGGGGTTCGAGCTGCGCTACGTCCTCCACCTGGTCCGCGCGGGCAGCCCGCGGGCGGAGGAGGACAGCGAGATCTGGGAGGACAACGGCGGCACCGGCTGGACCCTGACCCTGTGACCGCCGCCGCGCCCCCTGACACCGCCCCCCTGACACCGCCCCCCTGACACCGCCCCCCTGACACCGCCGCCCCACGTCCCGCGCGCCGCGGGGCGCCCCCGCGCCCGACACCCGCGATTGGATGGGCCATGCCGACCTCGCCGAGAGCCGACCTGCCGCTGACGTGGACGTCGCCGGTGGGGCAGCGGGCACCGCACGGCCGGGTGCGCTACCGCGGGCCACTGGCCGCGGAGGACCGGGCGCTGCAGCTGCACCTCGGCTTCGACGGCTCCGGTCCGCCGTTCACCGTCGTCGCGCTGGAACGGGAGGACGACGACTGCTGGTCCGCCGAGATCCCGGACACCGACGGCCGGATCCTGCTGGACGGTGCGGTCGCCGCCGGGGACGACTGGGACAACAACGGCGGCGCGAACTACCGGCTGTGGCTGGACGTCGACCCGGTCGACGCCCATGTGCACGCCCGCTCACCGGGCGCGGAGCCGATGGGGTTCGACGCCCTGCGGATGGCGCTGGCCTCCGGCGGGATGACGCACGGGCTGGTGTCCTGGCAGGACAACGGGTTCGTCGACCAGGTGGCCGCGGGGGTGTCGTGGCTGACCAGGCTGGTCTGGGTGAGCCCGGGGGGCCCCGGTCCGGACGACGTCCGCCGGCGGCTCGCCGACGGTGCGGTCGGGCTGAAGCTGCACCCCTCCTTCGACGAGTTCCCGGCGGATTCACCGGGGCTGGACCCCGTGCTGCAGGTGGCCGCCGAGGCCGGCGTCCCGGTCACCGTGCACACCGCCCCGGGACCGTCCGATCCGGACCTGATCCGCCGACTCGCCGAGCGGTTCCCGCAGGTCCCCTTCGTGCTGTACCACACCTTCCTCGGTCCCCCCGAGGGTCGCCGCCGGGCGGCGCGGCACGCCCAGCAGCTGGCCAACCTGTACCTGGAGACCTCCTGGTGCCGGTCCGCGGAGGTCCTCCGGCTGATCGACGAGGTCGGCGCCGACCGGGTGCTGTTCGGCTCCGACGCCGCGGTGGACGGGCCGGTGCACTTCGTCCGGTCCCCGCCGAACATCGAGATGGTGGAGAACTACAACGAGAGCCTGCTGACGCTGGCCCGGCAGCTTCCGCCGGAGACGACCCGGGCGCTGCTGGCGGAGAACACCCGGCGGCTGTTCCGGCTCCCGGGAACCGGTCGGCCGCAGGCCGGGCCGGAGACCGCCGGGTCCGTCGCGGCGCTGTTCGCCGACGCCCTGGCGCAGGCCGAGCGGGTGGTGGAGCAGGTCGGCCGCGACCAGCGGGCGCTGCCGACGCCCTGCGCGCAGTGGAACGTGCAGGCGCTGGTCGGGCATCTCGTGGCGACCGCGCGGCGGGCCGCGCGGGCGGCGCAGGGGCGGTCGGTCTCCGCCGTCCCCCAGGTCGACGAGGTGGACGGCCGGGGCCGCGCGAGGTTCGCGGCGGCCGCCGGCCGGGCCCGGCAGGCGTGGCGCGAGGCCGCGCCGGCCGACGTCGCGGCCCCCTGGGGAGTGCTGCCCGCGCCTGTCGCGCTGTCCGGGTTCGTCCTGGAGCTGGTGGCCCACACCCACGACCTGGCCGTCAGCACCGGCCGGGTGGACCTCCTCGACGACCGGCTGGCGACGGCTGCGCTCCGGCTGGCGGAGCGCCTCCTGCCCGCGACGCTGCGGGCAGCCGGAACCGCCGTCGCCGACCCGCTGCCGGCACCGCCGGATGCCGACGGCTACGGCCGGTTGTCCGCGTTCCTCGGCCGCGCACCGCGCTGACGGGTCCGCCCGGGATGCTCAGGCGTCGTAGTCGACGGTCACCGCGTCCGAGCGCGGCAGGCTCTGGCAGGTGAGCACGTACCCGGCCTCGACCTCCTTGGGCTCCAACGCGTAGTTGCGGCGCATCTCCACCTCGCCGTCGGTGACCCGGGCCCGGCAGGTGCCGCACACCCCGCCCTTGCAGGCGAAAGGCAGGTCGCCGCGCACCGCCTGGGCGGAGTCCAGCACCGGAACGTCCCGCGGCAGCGCGAGAGTGGTCGCGCGGCCGTCGAGGACGACGGTCACCTGGGAGCTCGGCCCCTCCACCGTCTGGTCGTCACCGCGCACCGGCTGCGGCGGGACCTCGTCGACGTAGAACAGCTCCTGATGGACCCGGTCCTGGGGAACGCCGAGCTCGGACAGCAGCGCCCGGGCGTCGTCCACCATGCCGTGCGGGCCGCACAGCCACCAGTGGTCGACCTGCGGCGCGTCGGTGAAGGCGCCGATCAGCGTGCGCAGCCGGTCGCCGTCCAGCCGTCCGGTGGTCAGCTCGGCGTCCCGCGGTTCGCGGGACAGCACGTGCACCAGCTGCAACCGGGTGCCGTAGCGGTCCTTGAGGTCGGACAGCTCGTCGGCGAACATCACCGTGTTGGTGCGCCGGTTGCCGTAGAAGACGGTGACGGTCGACCGGCCGTCCCGCAGCACGGTGCCGGCCAGCGACAGCACCGGGGTGATGCCGGAGCCGGCGGCGACGAACACGTGGTCGCCCGGGACGCTCAGGTCGGCGGTGAAGGACCCCGAGGGCGGCAGCACGTCGATCTCGTCGCCGGGCCGCACCTCGTGCACCAGGTAGGAGGAGAAGAAGCCGCCGGGGACCTCCCGGACGCCGACCCGCGGGGCGGCCCCCATCGGCGCGCAGATCGAGTAGGAGCGCCGCTCGTCCCGGTCGCCGTCCACCCGACGCAGGGTGAGCGCCTGCCCGGGCTTGAACCGGTAGTCCTCGGTCAGCCCGGCCGGCACGTCGAAGGTGACCGCGACGGCGTCGTCGGTGAGCCGCTCGACGCGGGCCACCGTCAGCGGATGGAAGGTGGGACGGCGCCGCCGGGTGGGAGCCGCCGCGGTGGCGGCGGCGTCGCTGACGGCGGGGCTCGCGGTGGATGGCACCAAGTCAGATCTCCTTGACGTGCTCGAAGGGCTCACCGCAGGCGCGGCAGCGGCGCAGGGCCTTGCAGGCGGTGGCGCTGAACTCGCTCTGCTCCACGGTGTCGGACGAGCCGCACTGCGGGCACGCGGCGCTGCGGCGGCTGGGCCCCAGCTGCAGTGGAACCGGGCCGGCGGTGCGCACCGGCGCCCGCCCGGGCGGCGCGATGCCCCCGGCGGCCAGCTTGCGGCGGCCGTCCTCGCTGATCCAGTCCGTGCTCCAGGCGGGGGAGAGCACGGTGCGCACGTCGACGTCGGCGAACCCGGCCCGGTGCAGGGCGTGCACCAGGTCGGCGCGCATGACCCCCATCGCCGGGCAGCCGGAGTACGTGGGGGTGATCTCCACGACGACCGTTCCGTCGTCCTCGCGGCGCACGTCGCGCAGCACCCCGAGGTCGGCGAGGGTGAGCATCGGGAGCTCCGGGTCGGTCACCGTCTCCGCCACCGCCCGCGCGGGGCCAAAGTCGCGAATTTGGCCCACCGGGGGGGTGGCAACCGTGCCAGCCGCAGGGCCAAAATCGCGACTTTGGCCCTTCTGGTCCGTCACCACTTGGCTGCCGGATGCTCGCGGGCCAGCCCCTGCAGGGTGGCCAGCAGCTCGGCCAGCTCGGGCCCGTGCTCGCCGAGCCGTCCGCGCGGGCCCGTCGCGGCCGGCCAGGCCGGCGTGGACAGCGTTGCCTGGTCCAGCACCTGGGTCAGGACGCCGGTGACCTCGTCCCGGGTGCTCGCCGGGTCGACCGCGACGTGCGCTGCGGCCAGCCGCCGCTCGACCTCGGTCGGCGTGAAGACGTCGGCCAGCAGCGGCCAGACCTCCGCCACCCCGGCCTGCGCCCGGCGGTGCGACTCCTCGGTGCCGTCGCCCAGCCGCAGCACCCACCGGGCGGCGTGGTCCCGGTGGTAGGTGAGCTCGTTGACGCCCTTGGCGGCGATCGCGGCGAGCACCGGGTCGCGTGACTCGCGGAGCCGGGCGAACACCGCCAGCCGCACCGTGGCCGCGGCCAGCAGCCGGACCATCGTCTGCCCGAAGTCGCCGTTGGGGGCCTCGACCAGGCCGGTGTTCCGGAACTCGTCGGGATCGCGGAAGTAGGCGAGCGCGTCCTCGTCCGGAATGCTCGCCGTCGCCAGTTCGCGGCTGCGGCCCAGCACGCCGACGGAGCCGGCGCGGGCCAGCAGCAGCCGGGCCTGGCCGAGCAGGTCCAGGGCGATGTTGCCGAAGGCGACCTCCTCCTCCAGTTCCGGCGCGTCGGTCATCCACTCGGTCAGCCGCTGGGCGAGCACCAGCGCGTCGTCGCCCAGCATCAGGCAGTACTCGCCCAGGTCGGCGGGGTCGATGCCGTCCGGCACGGTGGTGTCGACGCCGGCCAGCGGGTCGTCGAACCCGGTGCCGAACGCCCACTGCCCCTCGCCTCCATGGGCGTGGTCCAGCGCCTCGTACACCGTCTCCTCGTGCATGACCGACCTTCCTTCAACAATTTCTCAGGCTCAAGCCCCGGACTTTTTCGGGATAAAGCCCGGGACTTTTTCGGGATAAAGCCCGGGACTTTTTCGGGATAAAGTCCGGGCGGAGGGGGGCCTTCACATGTGCGGGACGTTCTCCGGGATCTCGTAGAACGTCGGGTGCCGGTAGACCTTGTCGCCGCTGGGAGCGAACATCGGGTCCTTCTCGTCCGGGCTGGAGGCGGTGATGTCGGCGGCCTTGACCACCCAGATGCTCACGCCCTCGTTGCGCCGGGTGTAGAGGTCGCGCGCGGCGTGCACGGCCATCTCGTCGTCCGGGGCGTGCAGCGAGCCGACGTGCACGTGGTTGAGCCCGCGCTTGCCGCGGACGAACACCTCGTACAGCGGCCAGTCACGCCGGCTGACCGACGGCCGGTCGGCCACCGGTACCTCCGGCCCGGTGGGGACGGCGCCGTGCCCACCCTCTGCGGTGACGTCGCTCATCAGGCGCCCACCGCGGCGTGCTTCTGAGCGGTGCTGGCCGGGTCGACTCCGGGGGCGTTCCGCTCCTCGGTCGCCGGCGCTCCCTGCGATGCTCGCTCGCCCGTCCTCTTCGCGGCGTAGGCGGTCGCGGCCTCGGTGACCCACGCGTTGCCGTCGCGGGCCGCCCGCCGCCGGCGGATGCGCTCGGCGTTGGCCGGGCCGTTGCCGCTGATGACCCGCTTGAACTCGTCCCAGTCGATCGGGCCGAACCGGTGGTGCCCGGTCTCCGGGTCCAGCGCGAGCTCGGGGTCGGGCAGCGTGACGCCGAGCACCTCGGCTTGCGGAACGAGCATGCCGACGAAGCGTTCGCGCAGTTCGTCGTTCGAGAACCGTTTGATGTTCCACGCCATCGACTGCGCCGAGTTGGGCGAGTCACCGTCGGGCGGTCCGAACATCA
>JAICZD010000137.1 GCA_025933855.1 Modestobacter sp.
ACCAACGTGCCGGACCGGGTGCTGCGGGCGATCGCGGCGCCGACGATCGACCACCGCGGCCCCGAGTTCGCCGCGCTCGGGCTGGAGGTCCTCGAGGCGGTCAAGCCCGTCTTCGGCACCACCCAGCCGGTGGTCATCTACCCGGCCTCGGGCACCGGCGCGTGGGAGGCGGCGCTGGCCAACACGCTGTCGGCCGGCGACCGCGTGCTTGCCTTCGAGACTGGCCACTTCGCCACGCTCTGGCAGGAGATGGCCACCCGGCTCGGCCTGCAGGTGGAGTTCGTGCCCGGCGACTGGCGCCACGGCGCGGACCCGCAAGCCGCCCGGGAGCGGCTCGCGGCCGACACCGGGCAGGAGATCAAGGCCGTCATGGTGGTGCACAACGAGACCTCGACCGGCGTCACCAGCCGGGTGGCGGAGGTGCGGGCCGCGCTCGACGCCGCCGAGCACCCCGCACTGCTCCTCGTGGACACCATCTCCTCACTCGGCAGCATCGAGTACCACCACGACGAATGGGGCGTCGACGTCACCGTCGCCGGGTCGCAGAAGGGGCTGATGCTCCCGCCGGGGCTGAGCTTCAACGCCGTCAGCGACAAGGCCCTGCAGGCGTCCAAGGGCGCCGGGCTGCCGCGGTCCTTCTGGGACTGGCAGCCGATCCTGGCGGCCAACGAGCGCGGCTTCTTCCCCTACACCCCGGCCACCAACCTGCTCTACGGGCTGAAGGTGGCGCTGGAGATGCTCGACGAGGAGGGGCTGCCCAACGTCTACGCCCGGCACGCCCGGCACGCCGAGGCCACCCGGGCCGCCGTCCGAGGCTGGGGCCTGGAGGTGCTGGCACTGGACGAGCGCGAGTACTCCGGTTCGCTCACAGCCATCTGGATGCCCGAGGGGGGCGCCGACGCCGTGCGCGAGGTGATCCTGCGCGAGTACGACATGTCGCTGGGTGCCGGGCTGGGCAAGCTGGCCGACAAGGTCTTCCGGATCGGGCACCTCGGCCACTTCAACGACCTGACGCTGGCCGGCACGCTCGCCGGCGTGCAGATGGGCCTGGTGCGCAGCGGCGTCCGGATCGACCCGAACGGGATCCAGGCCGCCCTCGAGCGCCTCCAGCAGCCGTGACATCGGCGCCCGAGCGGACCACCGGGACGGCGGACCTCGAGCGCGAGCTGCGCAGCGTGCTGGACGGCGAGGTCGCCTTCGACGACTACACCCGGCACCTGTTCAGCCAGGACGCCAGCATGTACACGATCACCCCCGCCGGGGTGGCCTATCCGCGGCACGCGGCCGACGTCGCCGCCGCGGTCCGGCTGGCCGCAGCCGCCGGGATCCCGGTCCTGGCCCGCGGCGCCGGCACCAGCCTGGCCGGGCAGACCGTCGGACCCGGGCTGGTGCTCGACCTGTCCCGGCACATGCACGCGATCCGCGAGCTCGACCCCGTCGCCCGGACGGCGGTGGTCGAGCCGGGCGTCGTCCAGGACGACCTGAACCGGGCCGCGGCCGGGCACGGGCTGATGTTCGGCCCGGACACCTCCACCAGCAACCGCGCCACCATCGGCGGGATGATCGGCAACAACTCCGCCGGCAGCGGCTCGGTGCGCTTCGGCATGACCATCGACCACGTGCAGGAGGTCGACGTCGTTCTGGCCGACGGGTCGACCGCCACCTTCGGCGTCGTGGACGAGGCCGAGCGGGCCCGCCGCGCCGAGGGGACGACGCTCGAGGCCGCCATCTACCGCGAGCTGCCCCGGCTCGTCGCCGAGCGCGCCGAGGCGATCGCCACCGGGTTCCCCTCCTTCTGGCGGCGGGCCGGCGGTTACCGGCTGGACCGGCTGGCCGGCGGCGCCCCGTTCGACCTGGCGAAGTTCGTCGTCGGCTCCGAGGGCACGCTGGCCATCGTCACGGCCGCGCGGGTCGGGCTGGTGGCCAAGCCGGCCCGGACGGTGTTCGCGGTCGGCCACTTCGGCACCGTGCAGGAGGCGATCAACGCCACCGGGGACGCGCTGTCGCTCGACCCGGCCCAGGTCGAGCTGATGGACCGGACGATCCTGGACCTCTCCCGGCAGAAGATCGAGTACGCCGCGCTCGGCGAGATCCTGCAGGGCGACCCCGACGCGCTGCTGTTCGTCTCCTTCACCGGCGACGACGAGGCCGAGCTGGTGTCCTGCCTCGACCGGCTGGCCGCGCTCTGGGAGCGCAACGGGCACGGGTACCACACGCTGCGGGCGGTCACCCCGGCGCAGCAGGGCGCGTTGCTGAAGGTGCGCAAGTCCGCGCTCGGTCTGCTGATGGCCGCGTCGGTGGGCGCGCGCCGGCCGCTGGCGTTCGTCGAGGACACCGCCGTCGACCCGGAGCACCTGGCCGAGTACACCGCGCGCTTCCGCGCCGTGCTGGACCGGCACGGCCTGGAGGCCGGGTTCTACGGGCACTGCTCGGTCGGCTGCCTGCACATCCGGCCCTTCGTCGACCTCACCAAGCCCGGGCAGGTGGAGGTCATGCGTGCGGTCGCCGTCGAGGTCAAGGACCTGGTCCGGGAGTACGGCGGCGTGAACTCCAGCGAGCACGGCGACGGCCTGGCCCGCAGCGAGTTCAACCGGGAGCTGTTCGGCGACGAGCTCTACGAGGCGATGCGCCAGGTCAAGGCCCTGTTCGACCCGGCGGGCACGCTGAACCCGGGCAAGATCGTCGACGCGCCGGCGATGACCGAGCACCTGCGGGACGCCGACCCGCCGCGGCCCGGCCCGCTGCGCACCCGGCTGCAGTTCGACGCCGTCGGCGGCATGTTCGGACTGGCTGACCGGTGCATGAACATCGGCCTGTGCCGCAAGTCCACCACCGGCGCCATGTGCCCCTCCTACATCGCCACCCGGATGGAGGAGCACTCCACCCGCGGACGGGCCGGCGCGCTGGTCAAGGCGCTCTCGGAGGGCGACCCGCACACCGCGCTGGCCGACGAGCGGCTGCACGAGGTCCTCGACCTGTGCCTGATGTGCAAGGCGTGCAAGAGCGAGTGCCCGCTGGGCGTGGACGTATCGGCGATGAAGAGCGAGGCACTGGCGGCCAAGCACGACGTGGACGGCGTGCCGCTGCGCTCCCGGGCGTTCGCCACGATCCGCACGCTGAACAAGCTGGGCGCGGCCACGGCGCCGCTGTCGAACCTGCCCGGCCGGATTCGGCCGCTGCGGGCGCTGATGGACACCAGGCTCGGCATCGCCCGCCAGCGCCGGCTTCCGGTGTTCCAGCGGAACACGCTGCCGCGGTGGTTCCGCAACCACACCGCGCCGGCCGCGCCGACCCAGGGCACGGTCACGATGCTGGCGGACTCCTTCACCAGCTACACCGAGCCGGGCATCGGGCGGGCGGTCGTCGAACTGCTGGAGCACGCCGGGCACGCGGTGCGGCTGGAGAGCCGGGGCTGCTGCGGGCGGCCGAGCATCTCCAAGGGCATGCTGGACGACGCGCGGAACAAGGCGCGCAAGCTGGCCGCCGCGCTGTCCTCGGGTGCCGAGCCCGGTTCGCCGATCGTGGGCTGCGAGCCGTCCTGCATCCTCACGCTGCGGGCCGAGCACGTGGACCTGCTGCCCGACGACCCGAACGTGCGCGACGTCGCCGGCCGGGTTCGGCTGCCGGAGGAGCTGCTGGTCGAGGCCATCGACGCCGGCCGGCTCGAGCTGCGCGAGGACAGCTGGCTGGCCGGGCGCCGGATCCTCTTCCACGGCCACTGCCACCAGAAGGCCGAGGCCGGGACGGCGGCCACCGTGGCGCTGCTGTCCCGGATCCCCGGAGCGGTCGTCGAGGAGCTGGACGCCGGCTGCTGCGGCATGGCCGGCTCCTTCGGGTTCGAGTCCGAGCACTACGAGGTGTCCCTGCAGGTGGGGGAGGACCGGCTGTTCCCGGCGGTCCGGGCGGCCGGACCCGAGACGGTGATCGCGGCGACCGGCGTCTCCTGCCGGCAGCAGATCTTCTCCGGGACCGAGCGGAACGCCTGGCACCCGGTGGAGCTCGTGCTGGAGGCGCTCGCGCGGACCTGACCGGACGGGCGGGTGCTGGGGGCACCTGCGGGGGTGCAGCGGGCACCGGTCGGCCGAAGGGCGGACCGGTGCCCGTGCGCATATGTGACGATCATCGCACGGTGAGTCAGTTGCTTGCCGCAACCAATCGATGCACAGTGGACGACGTCAAGGACGGCTGCGCCGTCCGCATCCCTCCGGCGAAGGACGGCGACGTGCCCATCACCCGGCAGACCTGTGAACGGCTCACCGCCGGACTCGTCCGGCTGGTGCGCACCGGCCGGCACCTGGGGCACACCGCGGCCGCCGATCTGTACGGCGACCTGCCGCCCACCGGTTGGGCGCTGCTCGGGCCGCTGGAGAAGCTGGGGGAGCAGCGCTGCGGCGCCCTCGCCGACCAGCTGGGCGTGGACGTCTCCGTGGCCAGCCGCCAGGTGTCGGCCCTCGAGCGCGCCGGGTACGTGCTGCGCCGGCCCGATCCCCTCGACGGCCGGGCCAGCCTGATCAGCCTCAGCGGCAAGGGGGCGGCCGCCCTGACCCGGATCCGGGAGCTGCGCGGGCAGTGGGCGCGACGTGCCCTGGACGGCTGGTCCGAGGACGACGCCCGGCGGTTCACCGAACTGCTCGAGCGCCTCGCCGACGACCTCGACCGGGCCGGCCGGGGCCGGTCCCCCCGGCTGCGGGCCGCCGCTCCACTGGCCGGCTGACCCCGCTCCGGCACGTTCCCGCTCCACCCCCACCGCGCCTTCCCAGGAGAGATCCGGATGAGTTCCAGCACCACCGACCAGCGCGCAGCCGGCGGTTCCGCGCCGTCCCGGGCGGAGGCGCCGGCCGAGCAGCAGGGCAGCATGACGCACCGGCAGATCCTGGAGGCGCTGTCCGGGATGTTGCTGGCGATGTTCGTCGCCTTCCTGTCCTCCACGGTCGTCTCCAACGCCCTGCCGACGATCATCACCGACCTGCGCGGCACGCAGAGCCAGTACACCTGGGTGGTCACCGCCACCCTGCTCGCCTCGACGGCGTCGACGCCGATCTGGGGCAAGCTGTCGGACCTGTTCAGCAAGAAGCTGCTGATCCAGGTGGCGATCGTGGTCTTCATCGCCGGTTCGATGCTCGCCGGGCTCTCCTCGTCGGTGCCCACGCTGATCGGCTGGCGAGTGCTGCAGGGCCTCGGCCTCGGCGGCCTGCAGGCGCTGGTCCAGATCGCGATGGCGGCGATGATCAGCCCGCGCGAGCGCGGCCGGTACTCCGGCCTGCTCGGCAGCGTCATGGCGGTCGCCACCGTCGGCGGCCCGCTGATCGGCGGCCTGCTGGTCGACACCAGCTGGCTGGGCTGGCGCTGGTGCTTCTACGTCGGGGTCCCCTTCGCGGTCGCCGCGCTCATCCTCCTGCAGCGCACGCTGCACCTGCCGGTGACCAAGCGGGACGTGTCCATCGACTATCTGGGTGCCGCGTTCCTGACCGCCGGGGTGTCCGCGCTGCTGATCTGGGTGACCTTGGCCGGCGACAGCTTCGCGTGGGCCTCGGTGGAGAGCGGGCTGTTCGTCGCCGGCGGCGTCCTGGCGATCGGCGCCTTCATCGTCACCGAGCTGCGGGCCCGCGAGCCGATCGTTCCGCTGCGGCTGTTCCGGGACCGGACGACGACCCTGGCCATCATCGCCAGCGTGGCCGTCGGCGTCGCGATGTTCGGGTCCACGGTCTTCCTGGGCCAGTACCTGCAGATCGCCCGCGGCTACTCACCGACCGCCGCCGGCCTGCTCACCATCCCCATGGTCGGCGGGCTGCTGGTCTCCTCCACCGTGTCCGGGATCCTGATCTCCCGGTACGGGCGGTGGAAGGCCTACCTGGTGGCCGGCTCGGTGCTGGTCGCCGCCGGCTTCGCGCTGCTGTCCACCATCGACCACGCCACCAGCATGGTGCTGCTCGGCTGCTTCCTGGCGGTGCTGGGAGTGGGTATCGGGATGACGATGCAGAACCTGGTGCTGGCCGTGCAGAACACCGTGGCGGCCACCGACCTGGGTGCGGCCAGCTCCGCGGTGGCGTTCTTCCGCAGCCTCGGCGGCACCATCGGGGTCTCGGTGCTCGGCGCGGTGCTCAGCAGCCGGGTCGGCACGCTGATCCAGGCGGGGCTGGCCGACGTCCCGGGCGCCGCATCCGCCGGCTCCGGCAGCGTCGGGCTGGCCGACCTGGCCGACGCCCCGCCGGCGCTGCAGCGGCTGATCGCGGTCTCCTACGGCGACGCCACCGGCCGGATCTTCCTCATCTCGGCGCTGCTGTCGATCGTTCCGATCGGAGCCATCCTGCTCATCCGGGAGGTGGCCCTGCGCACCGAGTCCGGCACCCAGCAGCTGGCCTCCCAGACGGCCTCCCAGACCGCCTCCCGGACCGCATGGGGCGGCGACGGCACCCCCGGCCGCGACACCACCGCGGACGCCGATGAGCAGCTCGCCCGGCAGGGGGCCGACCTCCGGCGCTGAGGCCGCGCGCTGGCACGGCCACCCTTTCGGGCCCGCGCCGAGCGTGCCAGGCGTGGGGGGACGGGTGGTCCGCTCTCAGGCGAGCGCCGCGTCCAGGGTGATCTGCACGCCGGTGAGGGCCTTGCTGACCGGGCAGGCCACCTTGGCGGCTTCCGCGGCCTTGCCGAACCCGTCGGCGTCGAGGCCGTCGACCTCGCCGCGGACGGTGAGCGCGATGCCGGTCAGCCTGAACCCGCCGTCGGCCTTGTCCGGCCCGAGCGAGACGTCGGCGGTCACCTCGAGGCTCTGCACCGTGCCGCCGGCCTCGCCGACCATGGCCGACAGCTGCATGGCGTAGCAGGCGGAGTGGGCCGCGGCCACGAGCTCCTCGGGGCTGGTGGTGCCGCCGGCGTCGTCAGCGGCGCGCTTGGGGAACGAGACGTCGTAGGTGCCGACCTGGGAGCTGGACAACTCGACCTGGCCGGACCCTTCCTGCAGCGAGCCCTGCCATGCGGTGCGTGCGGTGCGGGTGGGCATCTGACCTCCTGGGCGCGGGGTGCCGCCCCGGCTCGGGACGGCCTGTTGGCGCAACCGTCCCGCTCTGGACGGCTTTCCGCTACCCGGCGCCGGGGTTCCCGGACGACGCCCCGATGGGACCGGGTGCCGGTGCGCTCAGGCTGCCGGTTCGGGAGCTGCCACGACCTCGGTCGCGTTGACCCGCTCGGTGACGATCCGCAGCTGCTTCTGGAGGGCGGCGAACTCGCTCCGGTCCATGTCCAGGGCGTCGATCATCGCCGCGGAGACCTTGCAGGCGGGCGCCTTCAGGTTGCGGCCGGCCTCGGTCAGCCGGATGGACACCGACCGTTCGTCGTCGGCGCGGCGGTGCCGGGTCACCAGCCCCGCGGCGGTCAGCCGCTTCAGCAGCGGGGACAGCGTGCCGGAATCCAGCGCCAGTCGGGAGCCGAGCTGGCCGACGGTCTGCCCGTCCTCCTCCCACAGCAGCATCAGCACGAGGTACTGCGGGTAGGTGATGCCGAGCTGGTCGAGCATCGGCCGGTAGCGGGCGGTCACCGCGCGGGAGGCTGCGTAGAGAGCGAAGCAGAGCTGGTCGTCGAGAGCCACGCTCGGCGACGGTGTGTCCGTCATCGCCCCAGGATAGGACGCCGGTCCGGGGGAAGCGCCGTGCACGTTCCCCGGACCGGCGAGCGACGCAGAGGTTGAGTGGAACAGACTCAACTCCCGGGTCGTTGGACCTGTCGACATCCACGTGCGTCTCAGGAGAGGACCCGACCCACCGACCATGGAGAGCAAGCTCACCACCCGTGCCCAGGAGGCCGTCGCGGCGGCACAGCGACTGGCCGTCGACCGCGGACAGGCGGCCCTGGAGCCCCTGCACCTGCTGATCGCCCTGCTCGACCAGTCCGACGGCATCGCCGGGCCGCTGCTGCGGGCGACGGGTGCCGACCCGGCCGACGTCCGGGCCAAGGCCGACGCGGCCGTCCGCCGGCTGCCCAGCGTCAGCGGCGCCACGGTCCCGGCGCCCGCGCCGTCCCGGGACCTGCTGCGCGCGATCAACGCCGCCGGTGAGCAGGCCAGCGCCCTGGGCGACGAGTTCGTCTCCACCGAGCACCTGCTGGTCGGCCTCGCCACGACCGAGGGCGAGGCGGGCTCGGTGCTCACCGGCGCCGGTGCGACCCGCGACGCGCTGCTGGCCGCGTTCCGCACCGTCCGCGGCAACCGCAAGGTGACCAGCCCCGATCCGGAGAGCACCTTCCAGGCGCTGGAGAAGTACGCCGTCGACCTGACCGAACGCGCCCGGCTGGGCAAGATGGACCCGGTCATCGGCCGGGACACCGAGATCCGCCGCGTGGTGCAGGTGCTGTCACGCCGGACCAAGAACAACCCGGTCCTGATCGGCGAGCCGGGGGTCGGCAAGACCGCCATCGTGGAGGGGCTGGCCCAGCGGATCGTGGCCGGCGACGTCCCGGAGAGCCTCAAGGGCAAGCGGCTGATGGCGCTGGACCTCGCGAGCATGGTCGCCGGCGCCAAGTACCGCGGCGAGTTCG
>JAICZD010000105.1 GCA_025933855.1 Modestobacter sp.
CCGGGGTGTTCGGCACAAGTAACGTCTTCATAACGGGACGCACCATCGGCTCGGCGGCTCGTTGCTGGACATCGGCTGAGTGGTCGAGTGCCCCCAGCGCCCGGACCTCCGGGCAGACGCGCCCGGCGCTTCCGGGCACCCACTCAGGGAGCCCGACGTGCGCTTCGCACCTCCGTCCCGTCGAGCCGCCGGCCTGCTCGCCGTCAGCTCGATCGGCTTGTCCGCCGCACTCCTCAGCGTCACCGGCGTCGCCTCCGCGGCGACCACGTCCTACACCTTCTCCACGGATTCATCCGCGAGCGTGGACAAGCCGGGCACGGACCAGATCAGCATCGCCACCGACGGTGACTGCACGATCGCCTGGGTGCTCGACGGTGCGACCGGTGGGGCGGGCTACGGCACGGTGCCCACCACGGGGTCGGCGGGCGGCCACCTCACCGCCACCACGGATGCCTACGACGGTGACACGTTCTCGCTGTACCCGGGTGCCAAGGGCGGCAACGGTGCGAGCAGCCGGGTCGGCACCGCCGGCACCAATGGCTCGTCATTCGGCAGTGAGGCCACCGACGGCTCCGGCAACACCCCGGGCGTCTACGGCGGTGGTGGTGGTGCCGCCTCCGTCGTCGAGGACGGCAACGGCGACGCGCTGCTCGGTGCCTTCGGCGGTGACGGGGCCGGCCGGGACCAGCTCAACAACGGTGCCGGCGGCATGGACGGCAGCTACTGGGACCACTCCGGCGGCGTGCACAGCGCCTCCACGGTCACCGGGAACGGTGTCATCAGCGGCACGGTGACCTGCACGGCCGCCGATCCGGTCGCGCCGGGCGCACCCGTGCTCGCCGACTGGGTGGAGGTGGGTGACGGCACGGCGACGTTCCAGTTCACTCCCGGCGACGAGGGCGATGCACACCCGGTCTCCTACGAATACCAGCTGGACGGCGGCTCGTGGACGCCGTTCGACGTGGGCTTCACGGGTTCCGATGACCTGACCGGCACGCTCGACGGGCTGACCAACCTGCAGAAGTACAAGATCGCCGTGCGTGCGACCAGCACCTCGGGGGTGAGTGCCGCGAGCGCGACGGTGACGTTCCAGCCGTACCACCGCGTTGCCGCGCCGGCGAGCGTGACCGCGGCGGTCGGCGTCACCTCGATCCGCATCTCCTGGACGCCGCCCGCAGACGCGAACGGCGTCGTCGCGTACGAGGCCTTCGCCACTCCCTGGGGCGCGCAGAGCGACAGCGAGACCGTCACCTGCACCACGGCGGACGCGAAGGCGAGCTCCTGCACCGTCGCGGTGAAGCCCGGCCGGGCCTACGGCTTCGGCGTGCACGGCATCGATGCCGGCGGCAACGGGGGCGATGGCATCTTCGGGGAGAACCCCACCGCCGTCGTTCCGGCCTCGGCCACCCCGGCGACCCTTCCGAAGGCCTCGGCCCCGCTGAGCAGCAGCGACACCGACGGTGCCGTCACGGCCGGCCAGCAGGTGACCCTGTCCGGCAAGGGCTTCCTGCCCGGCTCGACGGTCGAGCTGATCGTCTACTCCAGCCCGGTCAAGCTCGGCACCGCCACCGTTCTCGCTGACGGCACGTTCTCGGCCACGGTGACCGTGCCCGCGGACCTCGAGGACGGCGTCCACCATCTGGTGGCCTCCGGTGTCGACGCCGACGGCAACGTGCGCAACCTCGTCGTCGAGGTGACCGTGTCCGGTGGCACCGCTGTGCTGGCGTTCACCGGCTTCGAGCCGCTGCCGTACCTGGCCGGCGGCCTGCTGGCGATCGCCGCCGGTGCCGGGCTGCTGCTGGCGGGTCGTCGCCGCGCCCAGTAACTGGCAGCCGGATTCCTGGCCCCGTCCCGCAACAGCGGGACGGGGCCAGGTCCGTTCGGGGCGCGGGTACTAGCCTTCGACCGCCAGGAGGGCTCGCCTAGTGGCCGATGGCGGCGGTCTTGAAAACCGCTATGGGGTCAAACCCATCGTGGGTTCGAATCCCACGCCCTCCGCACCACGCCCTCCGCACCACGCCCTCCGCCCTGCCCGGCGGTCCCCGTCGGCTCGATCGTCGGTGCGGGCACTGTCAGTCGACGAGGTCGAGGGCTGCACCGATCACCGTGTCGGTGTCCAGGCCGTGCAACGCGTACACCGACGCGAGGTCGCCGCTCTGACCGAACTTCGTGACACCGAGGTGCGTGGCCGGGACACCGCGGACGCCGGCGAGGAACGCCAGGGTGTGCGGGTGCCCGTCCAGGACGGTGACCATCGGCCGCGCCCGGTCGGCGGGGAACACTGCGTCGAGGATCCAGGTCGCGGCGTCGTCCAGCCCACGGCGGGCCTGGAGGGCCCGGAACAGCAGCCCGGGGCTGGTGACGACCACGACGTCCGCGCCGATGCCCAGGTCGCCCAGCCGGTCGGCCGCGGCCAGCACCTCCGGGACGACGGCGCCCATCGCGACCAGCGAGACGCCGGGGTCGGAGACGTCGTGCCGCAGCGAGTACGCACCGGCCACGACGTGCCGCCTCCGTCGCTCGCGGGCGGCCGGGTCGGCGGGGACGGCGGCCAGTGACTGGTCGACCGGGCGGGTGGAGAGTCGCAGGTAGGCCGCGGACCCGTCGGGCCGGCCCAGCCGGGCCAGCGAGGCGAGCAGGCACCACTCGGTGTCCAGGGCGAACGCCGGCTCGTAGGTGACGCAGCCAGGCTGCTCCAGCCCGACCGACGGCGTGGTGATCGACTGGTGCGCGCCGCCCTCGGATGCCAGCGTCACCCCCGACGGGGTGCCGACGAGGATCGATTGGCCGCCGGCGTAGATGCCGAACGACCACGGCTCCAGCGCCCGCTCGACGAACGGGTCGTAGAGGACGCCGATCGGCAGCAGCGGCTGTCCCCAGCGGCTCCACGTGGCGCCGAGCTCGCCGATCGTGCCGACGAGGTTCGTCTCGGCGATGCCCAGCTCGATGTGCTGCCCGGAGGGCCGCTCCCGCCAGTGCAGGATCGTCTCGGCGTCATCGGCGAACCAGTTGCGCCGGTCCTCGTGCGACCAGACGCCGACCTTGTTGACCCAGCCACCGAGGTTGGTCGAGGAGCTGACGTCGGGGCTGACGGTCACCACCCGGCGGCCAGCGTCGGGAGCGGCGCGGTTGAGGTCGAGCAGGGCGCGGCCGAGGGCGGCCTGCGTGGTCGCCGTTCCGGACGGAGTGCGGCCGAGATCGGCCGGGATCTGCGGTGCCGGCTGCGCCTCGTACGACCGTCGCCGCAGCCGCTGTGCTGCGTCGGCCAGCAGCCGCGCCGGAGCGCTCTCACCAGGGAACCCGGCCCACGGGTCAGCCGGGTCGACACCGAGGCGGGCGGCGAGCTCGTGCAGCTGGGCCTCGGTCAGCAGGGCGGAGTGGTTCTGTGGATGCCCCTCGGTGGCCAGCCCGTACCCCTTGAGCGTGTACGCGAGGACGACGGTGGGCCGGGTGTCGTCGATCTGCGCGAAGGCGTCCCGCAGCGCGGCGAGGTCGTGGCCGCCCAGGTTGCGCACCGCAGCGGCCAGATCGGCGTCCGGCACGTCGGCGACGAGGGCGTCGATCTCCGCGGCCCCCGGTCCGTCGCCCGGCAGCAGCCGGCGCAGATCCGCGGGGTGGTGCCGCAGCAGGCGCTGGTACTCCGGGTTGGACATCTCGTCGATCCGCGCGCGGAGGGCGGCGCCACCGGGACGCGCGAACAGCTCCTCGAGCAGCCGCCCGTACTTGACGGTGAGCACCTGCCAGCCCGCCGCGGCGAACATGCCCTGCAGCCGGGTGGCGCCCATCGTCGGGACCACGCGGTCCAACGACTGCCGGTTGAGGTCGACGACCCAGACGACCTCGCCCAGTTCGGCGACCATCGGGTCGACCACCGCCTCCCAGACCGCGCCTTCGTCGAGTTCCGCGTCCCCCACCAGCGACCACTGCCGGCCCGTGCCGCCCGCGCCGAGCTGCGTGTTGACGTACCGGCGGGCGATCGCGCCCCAGATCGGCGCGGTCGCACCGATGCCGACGCTGCCGGTCGAGTAGTCCGCCGGAACGGGGTCCTTCAGCCGGCTGGGGTAGCTCTGCAGACCGCCGAACTCGCGCAGGGTCGTCAGGTGGGAGGCGTCGAGTTGGCCGAGCAGGTACTCCAGCGCGTGCAGCACCGGCGAGGCGTGCGGCTTGACGCTCACCCTGTCCTCGGCCTGCAGTTGCTCCAGCCACAGCGACGTCATGATCGTCACCATCGAGGCGCTGGACGCCTGGTGCCCGCCGACCTTGAGCCCGCTCGGGTTGGGGCGCACCCGGTTGGCGTGGTCGACGATCGCGGTCGCGAGCCACAGCAGGCGCTGCTCGATCTCGCGGAGGACCTGGTCGGTGGTGCTGCCGGGCTGGGCGGCGGTGAGGGTCATCGCTTCGGGTCCTCGGGGTCGGCGGCGGCACCGCAGGGGTGGACGGGCACGTCAGGCCTCCATCCTGCGGCCGGCGGCGCCGATCGGCCGCCGGTGGACGACGACGTCCGGGCTCGTCGCGCGCAGGCCGTCGGTGACGGCGTCGGCCGCGGCCTGCACCTCCTCGTCGGGGAACCCGGCGGACGTGCGGCTGATCGGTGACCCGGAGGGCGGGCCGGCGGTGTCCCCCTGCCAACTCGAGCAGCAAACCGGCCGAACCGGTGGATCCGCTGGGCCATCCGTGCGCGACCCGCCAGACTCGTGCCGTCGCAACCACTTGGAGGCTCACGGTGCCGGACACCACCTGCCACATGTCGATCTCGCTGGACGGCTTCGTCGCCGGGCCGGACCAGAGCCGGGAGAACCCCCTGGGCCGGCGGGGGCGGGAGCTGCACGGCTGGCACATCGGCGACCCGCGGGCCAACGATGCGGACAAGGTCGCGACCGGGTGGCTGATGCGCCCGCGAGGCGCGTACGTGATGGGCCGGAACATGTTCGGCCCGATCCGCGGGGACTGGGATGAGGACTGGAACGGGTGGTGGGGCCCCGAGCCGCCGTACCACGCCCCGGTGTTCGTGCTGACCCACCACGCACATGACCCGATCCCGATGGAGGGCGGGACCACGTTCCACTTCGTCACCGATGGGTTCGACGCGGCCTACTCCGCCGCGTGCCAGGCCGCCGGGGACAACGGCGTGGACATCGCCGGAGGGGCCTCGACCGTCCGCCAGGCACTCATCGCCGGCGTGGTCGACGAGCTCACCCTCGACATCGCACCTGTCCTGCTCGGTTCCGGTGAGCGCATCTTCGACGGGGTCGAGCACTTCGGCTTCGAACCCGCCGAGGTGCTCCACTCACCGCTGACCACCCACATCCGCTACCGCCGCGTCAGCTGACTCCGCGGCCCGCTGACGGCGCCGCTGGCCGTGGCCCGGACGCTCTCGTGCCCCCCGCGAGAGCTCCCGAGCCAGGTCGTCACGGACAAGCCTCGAGAGCGCCACCGCGCCCTTCGCGACGAGCGGGGACGGCGACCGTAACGTCGCGCCCGACGGGGTCCAGCAGCGGGCCGCCGAACCGGACCGGAGGACCCCCGTGGGCGCAGCGCTGCTGATCGGCGGCGGCCTCGCGGTCTTCGGCGCCAGCGTCCTCGGCGGGGTCACCGGTTTCGGGTTCTCCCTGGTGTGCGCGCCGTTGCTGCTGCTGGCCGGCGTTCCGCTGACCGACGTCGTCGTGGTCATGCTGGTGATCGGGCTGCTGACCCGGCTGGTGGCCGTCGTCCAGCTCCGCCGCTGGGTGAACCGGCGCCGCTCGGTGTACCTGGCGCTCGGGTCGGTGCCCGGCCTGTTGCTCGGCTACGTCGTCCGGGACGTGGTCGGAGGCGATGCGCTGAAGGTCGTCGCGGGCGGCCTGGCCGTCGCGGTGGCCGGCTACCTGCTGCTCAGCCCGCCGCCGGCACCACCGGACGGCGGCCCCGCGCCGGTGCCGTGGCTGCCCACCGGGCTGGCCGGCGCGGTCGGCGGCTTCCTGGGCATCACGACGTCGCTGAACGGGCCGCCGCCGGTGATCCTGCTGTCCCGCCAGCACGTCGGCCCGCGGGAGTTCGTCGCCGACATGGCGGTCTACCTGGTGATCTGCAACGGGCTGGCGCTGTCCCTGATCCAGCTGTCCGGTGAGGTGTCGCTGCACCGGGTGGGCCCGTCACTGGCCGCCTGGCTGCCCGGTGCGCTGCTCGGCAACGTCGTGGGCCTGTCGCTGGGCGGCCGGGTGCCCGTCGCCACGTTCCGCATCATGACGCTCTGCCTGGTCGTGGTCACCGGGCTGGCGACGGTGGCGACGGCGCTGGGCGGCTGACCGCTCAGCGCAGCCGGCGGGCGGCCCCGGCGAGGGTGCGGACGGTGAGCCGCCCGTCGGCCAGCCCCAAGTGGACGACGTCGTCGAACACCCGCTGGTCGGCCGCGGCAGCCCGGACGGCGGCGTCCATCACCGCCGGCCAGCGGCTCAGCTGCCACGCCGTCCCGGACGCGCGCAGGTGCCGACCCAGCCGGCGGCGCAGCAGCCGCCGGTGCACCGAACCGGCCCCGGCGCCGGCGACGCTCGCCGCACCGGCCAGTGCTCCGGACAGCACTGCGTAGAAGATGCCCTCGCCGGTCAGCGGGTTGATCAGCGACTGCGCGTCGCCGGCCAGCAGCACCCGGCCGTCGGGCAGCCGCGGCCGGCCGGGCGACAGCGGCAGCCGGTGCGCCCGCAGCGGCCCGGGCTGCACGCCGGGGAGCAGCCGGTGCAGCCCGTCCACCAGCCCCGCCCGGGTGACGCCACCGGAGACCAGCTCGCCGTAACCCACGTTGGCCCGCCCGTCGCCCAGCGGAAACGACCACGCGTACGCCGGCCAGCGCAGCGCGGTGGTGGCGATGACCTGCACGCCGGCCTGCCCGGGCAGCTCGGCGGCGTAGCCGCGCAGGGCCACCGCCTGCCGGTCCGGCCCGTTGGCGGCCAGCCCGAGCGACCGGCGGACGACGGACTCCGCCCCGTCGGCGCCCACCAGCACCCCGGCGCCGAACCGGCCGTCGACGTCCACGTGGGTGGCATGCACGGTGACCCGGCGGACGGTGTGCCGGCGGAACGCGGCGCCGCCGGCGAGGACCTGGGCCAGCAGCCGGCCGTCGAACACCGCCCGCGGGACCACGGTGGCCGGGCGGTGCAGGGTGCGCTCGACCGTCGTCCCGCCGGGGGAGGTCAGCCGCAGCCGCGGCACGGCGGGGAACCCGTCGGTCAGTGCGGCGGCATCCAGGCCGAGCCCGGCGAGCACGTCGAGCGCCTCCGGGGCGATGCCGTCGCCGCAGACCTTGTCCCGGGGGAAGTCCGCGCGGTCCAGCACGAGCACGGTGCTGGCCGGGGAGGCACGGCGGACGGCGGCGGCACAGGCGGCACCGGCCGGCCCGCCGCCCACCACGACGACGTCGGCGTGCTCCACGGGAAGCGGGCCGGTCAGCGGGCCGGCTGGGTCCACTTGCGCGCCGGGTGCTGGTAGCCGCCGACGAAGTCGAGCAGCTCCGGGGCGCTGCCCACCACCCCGAGCGCCTCGAGCCGGCGGCCGTCGAGATAGCCGTCGTCCACCATCCGGGACAGCTGCGCGAGCAGCGGCTGCCAGAACCCGTCGACGTCCAGCAGCATCGTCGGCTTGGCGTGCAGGCCGAGCATGCCCCACGTCCAGGCCTCGAACAGCTCCTCCAGCGTGCCGGCGGCACCGGGGAGGGCGATGAAGCCGTCGGCGAGCTCGGCCATCCGGGCCTTGCGCTGGTGCATGTCGGCGACGACCTCCAGCCGGGGCAGGCCGGGGTGCGCCAGCTCGTCGTCCACCAGGTGCTGCGGGATCACCCCGACCACCTCGCCGCCCGCGGCCAGCGCCGCGTCGGCGACCACGCCCATCAGGCCGACGTGCCCACCGCCGTAGACGACGCCGACCCCGGCCCGGGCCAGGTCGGCGGCGAAGGCGGCAGCGGCCTGCTGATGGGCCGGCGGGCCGGCCTGGGACCCGGTGAAGACGGCGATGCGCACGCCCCCATGGTGACGTACCGGAACGGCCCGGCTGCAGGGCCCCGCGCCGCGCGGAGCGTGGCGCGGGGGCAGCCGGGCCCTTACGCGTAGGTGCGGGTGACCCACTCGGCGATGCAGACCGGCTTGTCGCCGCCCTCGCGCTCGATGGTCACGGCCAAGATGTTCTGCAGCCCGCCGGCGACCTCCTCGACGTCCTTGAGCGTCACCCGCGCGCGGACCTTCGAGCCCACCGGGACCGGGGCGGGGAACCGGACCTTGTTCAGGCCGTAGTTCACGCCCATCTTCGCGTCGGTGACCGTGTAGGTCTGGGAGACCAGCGGCACGATGAGCGACAGGGTCAGGAAGCCGTGCACGACGGGGCCGCCGAACGGGCTCTCCTTCTTCGCGCGCTCGACGTCGACGTGGATCCACTGGTGGTCACCGGTGGCGTCGGCGAAGGTGTTCACCCGCTCCTGGGTCACCTCGAACCAGTCGCTGGTGCCCAGCTCGGTGCCCTTGAGCCCGGGCAGCTCGGCGATCGTGGTGGTCGTGGTCGTCGCTGCGGTCATCGGTCGTCCTCCGTCGGTGCGGTCTCGGTCGGTGCGGTCTCGTTCGTCTCGGTCTGCTTCGGTGCGTACCGGGCGCGCAGGTCGGGTTTCCGGATCTTGCCAGTCGCGGTCTTGGGCAGCTCGTGCAGGAAACGGACCTCCCTCGGCACCTTGAACCCCGCCAGCCGGACGCGCAGCTCGGCGCGCACCGTCTCCGGGTCGGTGTCCGCGCCGGGGGTGGGGACGACGAGGGCCAGCCCCGCCTCGCCCCAGCGCTCGTCGGGCACGCCGATCACGGCCGCCTCCTGCACGGCGGGCAGCTCCAGCAGCGCGGACTCCACCTCCGCCGGGTACACGTTCTCCCCGCCGGAGATGATCATGTCCTTGTACCGGTCGCGGATGTAGAGGAAGCCCTCCTCGTCCACCGACCCCGCGTCGCCGGTGTGGTACCAGCCGTCCCGCAGCACCGCCGCGGTCTGCGCGGGGTCCTCCCAGTAGCCGGACATCACGTTCGGCCCCTGGACGAGGACCTCGCCGACCTCGCCCGGCGGCAGTTCCGCGCCCTCGGGGTCGACCACCCGGACGTCGGTGAAGAACAGCGCCTTGCCCGCCGAGCCGATCTTGCGCTCGGCGTCGGCGGAGTCGAGCACCGTGCAGCCCGGTGCCGCCTCCGTCATCCCGTAGCACTGCTGCATCGTCACCCCGCGGTCCAGCCAGGTCCGCAGCGTCGGCAGCGGCAGCGCGGCGCCGGCCGCGCCGATGGTGCGCAGCTGGGACAGGTCGCGGGTGTGGAACTCCGGCAGCCGGGACATCGCGTCGAGCATGGTGGGGACGGCGAAGAAGGAGTTGACCCGCTGCTCCTCGATGACCCGCAACGTCTCGGGCGGGTCGAACCGGCGGAGGAGAACCGCACACCCGCCGCGCAGCAGCGTGGGGTTGACCGTCCCGTTCAGCCCGCCGATGTGGAACAGCGGCGCGAGGCCCAGGGTGCGGTCGCCGGCGGTGATGTCCATGCCCATGGCCTGGTTGACGGCGTTCCAGGTCATGTTGCCGTGGGTCAGCACCGCGCCCTTGGGCCGGCCGGTGGTGCCGGAGGTGTACATGATCAGGCACGGGTCGTCGAGGAGGACCGGTTCGTCACGCAGCTCCTCGGCCGCCGCGGCGAGCAGCTCCCCGTAGGGCAGCGAGTCCGCGCCGCCGTCCACCGGGGGCTCGGCGGCCACCCACGTCCGGACGCCGGGCAGCCGGTCGCGCAGCGCGTCGGCCAGCGTCCCGTGGTCCCGGCCGTGCACCACGACCGAGGCCCCGGAGTGGGCGAGCACGTACTCCGCTTCCGGCGCGGTGAGCCGGGCGTTGACCGGCACCCAGACGGCGCCGAGCTGACCGCACGCGTACAGCGTCTCCAGCGCCGAGGGGTGGTTGGCACCGGTCCAGGCGACCCGGTCCCCGTGCCGGACGCCGAGACCGGCGAGCGCGTCGGCGGTCTGCCGCACCCGCATCGCGAACCCGCCGTGGGACGTCGTCGTCCCCTCGAACCAGAGGGCGTCGCGATCGGGGGAGCTCCGCAGCCGGCGCTCGGGCCAGCTGCCGACGCCGGCGTTACGCACGGCGCAGGCCCAGGGCGCGGACGGCGTTGTCCTTCATGATCAGCGGGCGCACCTCGTCCCTGATGTCGAGCGCCTCGAAGTCGCGGATCCAGCGCTCGGGCCGCAGCAGCGGGTAGTCCGAGCCGAACAGCACTTTCTCCTTGAGCAGCGTGTTGGCCGCCCGGACCAGCTGCGGCGGGAAGTACTTCGGCGACCAGCCGGAGAGGTCGATGAAGACGTTGGCCTTGTGGGTGGCCACCGAGATCGCGGCGTCCTGCCAGGGCACCGAGGGGTGGGCCATGATGATCGTCAGGCCGGGGAAGTCGGCGGCGACGTCGTCGAGCAGCATCGGATCGGAGTAGCGCAGCTTGATGCCGCGCCCGCCGGGCAGCCCGGCGCCGATGCCGGTCTGCCCGGTGTGGAACAG
>JAICZD010000077.1 GCA_025933855.1 Modestobacter sp.
GCGACCTCGGGGTCGAGGTTGTTCTGCAGCATCCGCAGCGCGCCCTCCGCGCCCCACGTCTGCGCCGTACGTTCCGATCCCCGCGGTGCCCGGACGACTCTGGCCTGGCTCATGAGAGCAATGTGGCATTGCCTAGGTTCTAAGCCAAGCGATGCGGCGGTGCTCCTGCTCTAACCGCAGCAATGTCACATTGCTATTCCTGCGGCCTCGAGAAGCGAACCGTCCGCGACGGCATGGACAGCGGCTTCGATCTCCGGGGCGAGATAGCGGTCAGGACCGGGGCCGGCGACGCGTTCCCGCAGTGACGCAACCGCCGCCGCCGTCGCGGGAGCCGGGCGAAGCGGAGCGCGTAGGTCGAGCGCCCGGGCAGCGGTCAGGATCTCGATGGCGAGCACGCGTTGCAGCGCATCGACAGCACGTCGCAGCTTCAGGCCGGCGGCCCAGCCCATCGACACATGGTCCTCCTGCATCGCCGAGGAGGGGATCGAATCGACACTCGCGGGCACAGCAAGGCGCTTCATCTCCGACACGAGTCCGGCCTGTGTGTACTGCGCGATCATGTGCCCGCTGTCGACACCCGGTTCGAAGGCAAGAAAGGGCGGCAAGCCGTGTGACCGGCCCTTGTCGAGCATGCGATCGGTACGACGCTCGCTGATCGACGCAAGGTCCGCGCAGGCGATCGCGAGGAAGTCCAGTGCGTAGCCGACAGGTGCGCCGTGGAAGTTGCCGTTGGACTCGACTCGACCATCAGGCAGTACGACGGGGTTGTCGATGGTCGACGCGAGCTCGTTGGCCGCGACACGTGCGGCATGCTCGACCGTGTCGCGGCAGGCGCCGGCGACTTGCGGGGCGCAACGCAGCGAGTAGGCGTCCTGGACACGTGTGTCCTCAGGTCCGCTGTGCGAGGCGACGATCGCCGACCCGGCCAGCAGCGCGCGCAGGTTGGCGGCCGCGTCCGCCTGGCCCGGGTGGGGACGCAGCTCCTGCAGGTCGGCCGCGAAGACGCGGTCGGTGCCCAGCAGCGCCTCGACGCTCATCGCCGCGGCGACGTCGGCCACGGTCAGCAGCCGGCGCAGGTCGGCCAGCGCCAGGACCAGCATGCCGAGCATCCCGTCGGTGCCGTTGACCAGCGCCAGCCCCTCCTTCTCGGCCAGCTGCTGCGGTGCGATGCCGTGCGCGCGCAGCGCCTCGCCGGCCGGCCGCCGGTGGCCTCGGGCGTCGCGGACGTCGCCCTCGCCCATCAGCGCCAGCGCCGCGTGGCTCAGCGGCGCCAGGTCGCCCGAGCAGCCCAGCGAGCCGTACTCGTGCACCACCGGGGTGAGCCCGGCGTCCAGCATCGCGGCATAGGCCCGGGCGGTCTCCGGGCGCACCCCGGTGCGGCCGGTGGCCAGCGTCGACAACCGCAGCAGCATCATCGCCCGCACCACCTCGCGCTCCACCTCGGCACCGGCCCCGGCCGCGTGCGAGCGGATCAGGCTGCGCTGCAGCTGCGCCCGGTCCTGCTGCGGGATGTGCACGGTGGCCAGTGCGCCGAACCCGGTGGAGACCCCGTAGTGCGCGACGTCGTCCCCGGCCAGCCCGTCGATCACCGCGCGGCTGCCGGTCACCGCGGCCAGCGCGTCGTCGGCCAGCCGGACGCCGCAGCCGTCCCGGGCCACCCGGACCACGTCCTCGGGCGCCACCGGCCCGGTGCCCACGACCACCTGCTGCGCGTCCATGCCGATCATCGGACACCGCGCCGGGGGCGCCGGACCAGAGCCGCGACCGAGTCGCTGTCTGGGATCCCAGACGTTGAGCGGGCCGGGCGGGGCCGGCCGGGCGGCCGGCCGTTGATCCGCCGGGTCAGCTCGGCGGCGGCCCGGGTCACCCGGACGGCGAGCTCGTCCCGGGCCGCCGGGGCCACCTCGCCGCTGGGAAAGGTGACGGCGATGCCGGCCACCGGATGGCCGGCGTGGTCGTGCACCGCGGTGGCCACCGAGGAGAAGCCGGGGGTGACCTCGCCGTCCTCGGTGGCCCAGCCGGCGCGGCGGACGCCCAGCAGCAGCCGGCGCAGGTCCGCGAGCCGGGCCGGGCCGGCGCCGTGCCGGTCGACGAAGGCGTCGGCATCCGGGAACAGCGCCCGGACCTGGGCGAGCGGGAGGTCGGCCAGCAGTGCCCGCCCGCTGGCGGTCAGCTGGGCCGGCAGCCGGACGCCGACGTCGGTGACCAGCGGCGGGCGGCCCGGCGCGCGCTGCTCCACCACGTAGAGCACCTCCCGGCCGTGCAGCACGGCCAGGTGCGCGGAGTGCCCGACCGCGTCGACCAGCCGGGCGAGCACCGGCCGGGCCAGCCGGGCCAGCGGAACCTGGCGGGAGTAGGCACTGCCGATCTCGAACGCGCTGACCCCGAGCCCGTAGCGGCGTTCCTCGGGCAGGTGGACGGCGAATCCGGCGGCGATCAGCTCGCCGAGCAGGTGGTACGTCGTCGACCGGGGGAGACCCAGGTCGCGCGCCAGCGCGGCGGCCGGCACGGGTCCGGGCTGGCGGGCCAGCGCCTGCAGCAGCGCGAGGGCCTGCCGGGCGGCCGGCACGCCGGCAGGAGGCCGCGCCGGGCGCTCAGCAGGGTCGGCCATGCGGCGACCCTAGGCTCCTGCCATGCCACTGTTCTCCTTCGAAGGCCGGTCCCCGCAGGTGCATCCGGAGGCGTGGATCGCGCCCACGGCGACGCTGGTCGGCGACGTCGTCGTGGAGGCCGGTGCCTCCGTCTGGTACGGGGCGGTGCTGCGGGCGGACTTCGGCCGGATCGTGATCCGTGCGGGGGCGAACGTGCAGGACAACTCGGTGCTGCACGGCGGCGAGGACCCGGTCACCGAGATCGGCGCCGGCGCCACGGTCGGGCACGCGTGCGTCGTGCACGGTGCCGTCGTGGGCGCCGAGGCGCTCATCGGCAACGGAGCGACGGTGCAGGACGGCGCCCGGGTCGGCCGGCGGGCGCTGATCGGGGCGGGCAGCCTGGTGCCGCCGAACGCCGAGGTCCCCGACGGGGTGCTGGCCCTCGGATCGCCGGCCCGGGCGCGCGGCCCGCTGTCGGCAGGCGCCGCAGGCTGGGTCGACGGCAACCCGTCGATCTACCAGGAGCTGGCCCGCCGGCACGCCGCCGGTGTGCAGCAGGTCGGCTGACGGTCCCGCCCCCGCGTCTCGGCCGCCACCCCGCTTCACCGAGGCAGGTGGCGGGGAGGTGACGCAGCCGGGGTGCCTGGGGGGTGCAGCGCGAGCCACAGCTCGGCCCGGACGCCGGGGGAGTCCAGGTCCCGGACCAGCAGCGCCTCGACCCGCCGGATCCGCTTGCGCAGGGTGTGCCGGTGCACCCCCAGCCGCGCCGCGGCCGGCTCCCACTGGCCGTGGCAAGCCAGCCAGGTGCGCAGGGACTCGACCAGCTCCCCGGCACCGGACCGGTCGGCGGCCACGAGGGGAGCGAGCAGGGACTCACCGAAGGCGCGCGCCGCGGCGGGATCGAGCAGGGCGGCCAGCCCCCGGCCGGCCAGGTCGGCGAAGTCGGTGGTCCCGCCGCCCCGGGCCCGGCTGTGCTCGGCGGCCTCGCGGGCCTGCCGGGAGCCCTCGGCCAGCTGCCCCCACGGCACCGCCCGGGAGATCCCGGCCGCGGTCCCGGGCACCCGGCCGGGCAGGTCGGCCAGCCGCTCGGGAAGGCCACCGCCGTCCGCGGTCAGCAGCACCAGGGCGTCGTCCAGCTCGGCGGAGAACAGCGCCTCGCGCCGGTGCGCGGCGGCGTCGGCGGCGACGTCCACCGCGGCCGAGCGCTGCTCGGGGCTGCCCAGAACGCACAGCACGCGCAGCGGGCCGGCCGGCAGCTGCTCGCCGAGCGCCGCCACGGCCGGGGCGACCAGCGCCTCCTCCCCGGCGAGCAGCATCCGCAGCAGCGCCGCGCGCAGCGTCGCGGTCGCGGTGTCCAGGGCCCGGAACTGCTCCAGCCGCAGGGTCAGCAGCAGGGCAGCGGCGTTGACGACGTGCCGGTCGGCCGCCGGGAAGGGGCCGGGCCGGCCCGCGGCGAGGAAGCCGCGGGTCCGCGGGCCGTTGCCCAGCGACTGCAGCAGCACGGCGTTCCCCGGCTCGGTGAGGGCGGCGCTGCTGGGCGCCCGGACGACGCGCAGCCGGTCCAGCTCGCCGGCCAGCCCGGCGGCCCGGCCGGTCGCGGAGCGGGGCCGCGCCTCGAGCGGAGCGCCGGCGGCGTCCATCAGCAGCGCCCAGCCGCCGATCTCTCGGGCCACCCGGTCCAGCACGGCTCCGGGAGCGCCCGGCGTCAGCGCCGCCCGGGTGAGGTCCTGCAGGGCGGTCGACGTCCGGCTCACCGCGGCGTACTCCTCGGCGGCCAGCGCCGCCGCCACCGCCCGGGACAGCGCGATGAACGGCGTCGCGCGGGGCACCTCCAGCACCGCCAGCCCGCAGGCGTCGCCGGCGGCCACCAGCCCGGCCGGCACGGTGGAGTGCGTGATCCCCGTTCCCACGCCGAGCCCGACCACTCCGGCGTCGGCCAGCCGCCGCACGTAGTCCGCCGGCGGGCGGCCCGGCTGCTGCGCCAGGCCGGTGGTGAGCAGCAGCTCGCCGCCCTCCAGGAACGGGGTCGGGTCGGCGAGCTCGCTGACGTGCACCCAGGACACCGGCCGGTCCACGGCCGCCGTCCGGGTGTGCAGGGTCAGCCCCAGCGCCGGATTGCCCAGCAGCGAGGAGACGGTGACCGGCACGGGAGGCCTTCGGAGCTGACGAAGTGGATACTGGAACGCCTTCGGGACGCCGCTGCGGACAGTACCGCCGGGCACGGTCCGCAGCCCACCCTGGAGGGACGGCCGCCCCCGCAGGGGTCGGGGTACTGCAAGGAGGCAGCGATGACCGAGGTGCTCACCGGACCCGCGAACGTCACCCAGGAACGCCGGCTGGTGACCGAGGTGCCCGGCCCGCGGTCGCGCGAGCTGCTGGCCCGCCGCACGGCCGCGGTGGCCTCGGGTGTCGGCCTGACCCTGCCGGTGTTCATCGAGCGGGCCGGCGGCGGCGTGGTCGTCGACGTCGACGGCAACTCGCTGATCGACCTGGGGTCCGGCATCGCCGTGGTCAACGTCGGCAACGCGGCACCCCGGGTCGTGCAGGCGGTGCAGGAGCAGGTCGCCGCGTTCACCCACACCTGTTTCATGGTCACCCCCTACGAGAGCTACGTCGCCGTCTGCGAGGAGCTGGCCCGGGTCACGCCGGGGGACCACCCGAAGAAGTCCGCGCTGTTCAACTCCGGCGCCGAGGCCGTGGAGAACGCGGTGAAGATCGCCCGGCACGCGACCGGGCGGCAGGCGATCGTGGTGTTCGACCACGCCTACCACGGCCGCACCAACCTGACGATGGCCCTGACCGCCAAGAACATGCCCTACAAGCAGGGCTTCGGGCCGTTCGCGCCCGAGGTGCACCGGGTGCCGATGTCCTACCCCTACCGGGACGAGCCCGGCCTCACCGGCCCGCAGGCCGCCGCCCGCGCCATCGCGCAGATCGAGGCCCAGGTGGGCGCCGGCAACGTGGCCGCGGTGCTGATCGAGCCCATCCAGGGCGAGGGTGGGTTCGTCGTGCCGGCGCCGGGCTTCCTGCCCGCGATCGCCGACTGGTGCCGGCACACCGGCGCGGTGTTCGTCGCCGACGAGATCCAGACCGGGTTCTGCCGCACCGGCGACTGGTTCGCCTCCGAGGCCGAGGGCGTCGTCCCGGACCTGATCACCACCGCCAAGGGCATCGCCGGCGGACTGCCGCTGTCGGCGGTCACCGGCCGGGCCGAGCTGATGGACGCCGTGCACGGCGGCGGCCTCGGCGGCACCTACGGCGGCAACCCGGTCGCCTGCGCCGCGGCCCTGGCCAGCATCGCCACCATGCGCGAGGACGACCTGCCCGCGGCGGCCCGGCGGATCGGGGACACCATGCTGACCCGGCTGCGGGCGCTGCAGCAGCGCACCGACGTGGTCGGCGACGTCCGCGGCCGCGGCGCCATGATCGCCGTCGAGCTGGTCCGGCCGGGCACGGACGAGCCCGACGCGGAGCTCACCGGGCGGATCGCGCGCGCCTGCCACGCCCGCGGCGTCATCGTGCTGACCGCCGGCACCCACGGCAACGTGCTGCGCTTCCTCCCGCCGCTGGTCATCGGGCCGGACCTGCTGGCGGAGGCGCTCGACGTCCTGGACGAGGCCTTCGCCCAGGAGGCCGGGGCCCGCTGAGCAGCCGCTGACCCCCGGGGGCCGCCCGGGGTCCCGGGTCGGCCGCCCGGCATCGCGGTTAGCCTGCGGTCATGGACCGGTTCGGCGCCGTGGACACCCTGCGCGAGACCGGCGTCCGGCGCACCTACGTCGACGGCGGCCGGACCGTGCGGGACTCGGACCGCGCGGTGGCGCTGGTGCACCGCTCGACCCGGGCCCTGGGCGGCGGCTTCGTGCAGTCCAGCTACGACGTGCCGGCGGCGCCGGACGGCGGGGGGACGGCGTGGCCGTCCACATAGGCACCTCGGGCTGGAGCTACGACCACTGGGACGGCGTCCTCTATCCGCCGGGGACCCGGCCGGCCGACCGGCTCGGGCACTACGTGCGGCGGTTCGGCACGGTGGAGCTCAACGCCAGCTTCTACCGCTGGCCCCGCACCGCCACGTTCGCCGGCTGGCAGCGCCGGCTCCCACCCGGCTTCCAGCTGTCGGTCAAGGCCCCGCGGGGCCTGACCCACGCACGGCGGCTGTACGCCCCGGAGGTCTGGATCGACCGGATGACCGCGGCCTGGCACGAGCTCGGGGACAAGCGGGCGGTGCTGCTGGTGCAGCTGGCCCCCGGTTCCGAGCGGGACGACGCCCGGCTGGACTGGTTCCTGGGCCGGCTGCCCGGATGGATGCGGGTGGCCGTGGAGTTCCGCCACCCCAGCTGGCACGACCAGGGCGTGTACGAGCTGCTGGAACGGCACGCGGCGGCGTACTGCGTGATGAGCGGGGCCCAGCTGCCCTGCGTGCTGCGCGCCACGGCGCCGTTCGTCTACCTCCGGCTGCACGGGCCGGACCCCGCGAACCTGTACGCCGGCTCCTACTCGACCGCGGACCTGGGCTGGTGGGCCGACCGGGTGCGGGAGTGGTCCGACGGCGGCCGGGACGTCTTCGCGTACTTCAACAACGACGGGTACGGGCACGCCGTCCGCAACGCCGAGGAGCTGCGGGGGCTGGTGGGCCGGTGAGCCCGCCCGGGGGTCCGGGCACGACTCCGCGCCGGAACGGCTGGAGACCGGCGCGCGGTTCGTGAGAGCCTCGCGCCCGACACCGTCCCGGAAGAGGTGGGGCATGGATCGGCCGACCTGGGTGCCGTCGGAGGTGGACCTGACCCGGCCCAGCGCCGCCCGCGTCTACGACTTCTACCTCGGCGGCTCGCACAACCTGGACGTGGACCGGCGGATGGCCCGCGAGGCCATCGCGATGTGGCCGGACCTGCCGGCGATCATGCAGAGCAACCGGGCGTTCCTCCGCCGCGCGGTGCGCTACCTGGCGGCGCGGGGCGTCACCCAGTTCCTCGACATCGGCTCCGGCATCCCCACCGTCGGCAACGTGCACGAGGTCGCGCACGAGGCCGACCCGCAGGCCCGGGTGGTCTACGTCGACAGCGATCCGGTCGCGGTCGCCCACAGCCGGGCGATCCTCGCCGGGAACGAGCGCACCCTGGTGCTGCACGCCGACCTCCGTGAGCCCGACAGCATCCTGGACGACCCGTCGGTCCGGGCGCTGATCGACCTGCAGCACCCGGTGGCCGTGCTGATGGTGGCCGTGCTGCACTTCGTGCCCGACGAGGACGACCCGGTCGGCGCCGTGGCCCGCATCCGCGACCGGCTCGCCCCCGGCAGCCACCTGGTGCTGTCGCACGCCAGCGCCGAGGGCCGTCCCGAGCAGGCCGCCTCCCATCGCCAGCTGTACCGCCGGACGGCCACGCCGATGACCATGCGCAGCCCGGCCGGGATCGCCCGCTTCTTCGACGGGTTCGACCTGGTGGACCCCGGGCTGGTGTGGTTGCCGCTGTGGCGCCCGGACGAGCCGGGGGCCAGCCATCAGCAGCCGCACCGGACGACCGGCCTGGCCGGGGTCGGCCGCAGGGGGTGAGCACCGCACCGCAGACCCGGGACGGCGGGCCGGCCGGGGCCGACGGGGCGCTGCACCGGTGGGCGCAACGGTGGAGCGCGGCGGTCGCCGGCACCAGCTACGTGCCGCTGCGGCCGGAGGAGGTCCAGGCGTTGCTGCTGGGCCTGCTGCGCCGGCTCGTCGCGGCGGCGGCCGGCGGCGCTCCGGCGGACGTCGATGGGGTAAGGCCCGACGGCGTGGAGGTCGACGGCCCGGAGATCGGCAGGGCGGACGTCGGCCGGGAGGTCGACGGCTCGGAGATCGGCAGGGCGGACGTCGGCCGGGAGGTGGGGGCCGCCCTCGTCGATGCGCACTTCACCAACCCGCGGTCGCTGTCCCGGACGCTGGCGGTCCTGCTGGCCGGCGACGTGCACTGCGCCGGGAACCGGACCGGCTGGCAGCTGCTGGTGGCGGCGGTCGCCGAGGGGTTCAGCGAGGCGCTGCAGGAGCGGGCGCTGCGCGAGCAGCAGGAGATCCTCGAGGCCGCCGGCGAGGCGCGGGAGCAGGCCCGGCAGGCGCTGCAGGTCAGCGAGGAACGGTTCCGGGCGGTCTTCGAGGGCGCCACCATCGGCATCGGGATCGGCGACCTGGACGGGCGGATCCTCGAGGTCAACCCGGCGCTGGTGCGGCTGCTCGGGTACCCCGTCGAGGAGTTCCGCCGCCGGTCGGTGCGGGACTTCATGCACCCGGACGACGCCGACCGGGTGTGGCGGCTCTACGGCGAGCTGATCGGCGGCGCGCGGCAGCACTTCCGGCTGGAGAAGCAGTTCCTCCGCGCCTCGGGTGAGTCGGTGTGGACGGACCTGACGGTGTCGCTGCTGCGGGACGGCGAGGGCCGGCCGCGGTACCAGTTGGCGCTGATCAGCGACGTCACCGCGCTGCGCCAGCTGCGCCGCCAGCTGGAGTTCGAGGCCCACCACGACCCGCTGACCGGGCTCGCCAACCGGACGATGTTCCTGCGCCGGCTCGACGCGCTGTTCGCGGCCGCGCAGCCCGGCGACCGGGCGGGCCTGTGCTTCCTGGACCTCGACGGGTTCAAGGCGGTCAACGACACCCTCGGCCACGAGGTGGGGGACCAGCTGCTCGTGGCCGTCGCCGGCCGGCTGAAGTCGGTGGTCGGCGACCGCGGTGACCCGGTGGCCCGGCTCGGCGGCGACGAGTTCGTCGTCCTGGTGCCGGACTCCAGCGGCAGCGACCAGCTCGTCACGCTGGCCGAGGAGATGCTCGCGGCCGTCGCCGAGCCGGTGCAGCTGCCCTCCGGGCAGGTCGAGATCACCGCCAGCATCGGCGTGGTGGAGCGCTCCGTCAGCGGCATCGACCCGGCCGAGCTGCTGCGGGCCGCGGACATGACGCTGTACTGGGCCAAGACCGACGGCAAGAGCCAGTGGGCGTTGTTCGAGCCCGAGCGCGACGCCCGTGACCTCACCCGGTACTCGCTGTCCTCGGCGCTGCCGGCCGCGATCGCCTCGGCCGACCTGCTCGTGCACTACCAGCCGCTGCGCCGGCTGGTCGACGGTCGGCTGCACGGGGTCGAGGCGCTGGTGCGGTGGGACCACCCGCGGATGGGGCTGCTCGGCCCGGCGAGCTTCGTCGGACTGGCCGAGCAGTCGGGCCTGATCGTGCCGCTCGGCCGGCACGTGCTCCAGGTGGCCTGCCGGCAGGCGTTCGCCTGGTTCGGTGCCCGGGCCGGCGGGCCGTTCGTCAGCGTCAACCTGGCCAGCCGGCAGCTGCGCGAGGAGAGCCTGGTGCCCGACGTCCGGCGGGCCCTGGCCGACAGCGGGCTGCACCCGCAGCAGCTGCAGCTGGAGATCACCGAGAGCGCGGTGATCGGCACCGACCCGCTGACCGGCCACACCCTCGACGCGCTGTCGGACATGGGGGTCCGGCTGGCCATCGACGACTTCGGCACCGGCTACTCCAACCTCATCTACCTGCGCCGGCTGCCGGTCGACGAGCTCAAGCTCGACGGCTCCTTCCTCCGCGGGCTGGCCTGTGACGGGGAGGCAGACCCGGTCGACGTGCAGCTCGTGGCCTCGCTGGTCTCGCTGGCGCACCTGCTCGGGCTCACGGTGACGGCCGAGGGGGTGGAGACCCGGGCACAGGCGGAGCTGCTGTCGTCGGTGGGCTGCGACGCGGGGCAGGGCACGTACTTCGGCGCCGCAGCCGACCCGGCGGCGGTCGCCCGGCTGCTCGGCCTGATCTGATCCCGGGCTGCGGACGGCCGCCACCACCCGGCGCGCCTGACGGCCCACCGGCGTACATCCGCGCCGCAGGACCGCGGCCAGCCGGCCGGCCGCCCGTCGAACCACCGCGACGGCCGCCCCGAGGGCCGCCAGCACCGGCTCGGCACGGGCCGCGGCGCGGCGGAGCCACTCCAGCAGGCCGCGGACCACCGGGCGGGGGCCTTCGGCGACCCGGCGGCCGAACCGGCCCAGCGGGCGCGCCAGCGCGAGGAACACGCGCCGGCCGAGGGTGTCCCACGCCCACCGCAGCCCGCGCCACACCGGCGCGAGGAGCCGGCGGAGACCGCGGCCGATCGGTGAGCCGACTGCACGCCGCCCGGCACATCGTGCTGCCCGGCACCTGTGCCGGGCGACGGCCGGCGGCAGCGTAGGGGTGCGCTCCCCATCAAGGCGGGGACACTCGGCGGGGACACTCGGCGGGGACACACGGCGGGGACACTCGGCGGGGACACTCGGCGGGGACACTCGGTGAGGACACTGCGGGCGGCGACACTGCGGGGGTTGCGATGGCGGATCGGTTCGGACACGCCGTGGTGATCGGCGCCAGCATGGCCGGCCTGCTGGCTGCCCGGGTGCTCGCCGACCACGTCGAGCGGGTGACGGTGCTGGACCGGGATGTGCTGCCGGAGGCCGCCGTCCCCCGCCGCGGGGTGCCGCAGGGACACCAGTTGCACCTGCTCCTCGGGCAGGGCCGCAAGGAGGTGGAACGGCTGTTCCCCGGGTACGGACGGCGGCTCGTCGCCGCCGGGGCGGTTCCGCTCCGGATGCCCGGCGACCTGGCCGGCCTCGGCCCGGCCGGCTGGCTGGACCGGCGGGCGCCGGGGTGGGAGGCGCTGTCGGCGAGCCGGCCGCTGTTCGAGGCCACGGTGCGCGCGATGCTGGGCGAGCTGCCCGGGGTCACCGTGCTCGACCGGTCGCAGGTCACCGGGCTGTGCGGTTCCCCCTCGGGGGATCGGGTCAGCGGTGTGACGGTGCGCCGGACGGGTGCCGACGGCGGCACCCGGGACCTCGAGGCCGACCTCGTCGTCGACGCGTCGGGCCGGGGATCACGCGCACCGGCCTGGCTGGGCGAGCTGGGCTTCCCCGCGCCGGTCACCACGGAGGTCGATCCGCACATCGCCTACGCCTCACGCGTCTTCCGCATCCCCGACGGGTTCGATCCCGGCTGGAAGGCGGCGATGATCAGGTCGAGGCCGCCGTCGATGCCGCGCAGCGGCTACCTGTTCCCGATCGAGGGCGGCCAGTGGCTGCTCGCGCTGATCGGAGCGGCCGGTCAGCACCCACCGACGGACGAGGACGGCTTCACCGGCTTCGCCCGCAGCCTCCGCCATCCGATCATCGCCGAGGCGATCGCCGGAGCCGAGCCGGTCGGCCCGATCCGCGGTCACCACGGCACGGTCAACCGGCGGCGCCAGGTCGAGCGGATGTCGCGGTGGCCGGAGCGCTTCGTCGTCCTCGGTGATGCGGTCTGCGCCTTCAACCCCGTCTACGGGCAGGGCATGACCGTCGCGGCTCTGGCGGCCGGCACCCTGGACGACTGCGTGCGGGAACAGCGCCGGGCCGGTGACCTCGACGGGCTGGCCGCCCGCTTCCAGCGGCAGCTCGCCCGCCGCAACGCCGGTGCCTGGATGCTGTCGACCGGCGAGGACCTGCGCTTTCCGACCACCACCGGCGGGCGGCCCGGCCCGGTGCTGCGCCTGCAGCACCGGTACCTGGACCGGGTGGGGGCCGCCTGCACCCGGGACCCCGCCGTCGCCGACGCCTACATCCGGGTGGTCGGCATGCTCGAGCGCCCCACTGCGCTGATCACGCCCCGCGTGCTGGTTGCCGCGGCCCGGTCCCGCCCCGGGGGGGTGGTGCCCGGGCCGCCGCCCCC
>JAICZD010000170.1 GCA_025933855.1 Modestobacter sp.
TCCGGATAGGCCGACACGTCCCGGATCGGCGCGCCCTCGGCCACCTCCAGCCGGTCGGAGACCATCGAGTGCAGGCGCAGCAGCAGCACGTGGTCCGCGCCGAGGCCGCGGGCGAACTCCCCCAGGTCCAGCGGAAAGGTGAAGTCCGGGGTGTCCGCGCCGAACACCAGGTCGTCACGCCAGGTGGGGGTGTACAGCACGGCGGTGACGCCGTCGGCGATGCCGAGCTGGGCCCGCACCTCCGCGCGCAGCCGGTCGCGGTCCGGTGAGCTCAGGACGTCGTTGCGCGGGTACCCGGTCTCGTGCACCGGCCCGGTGAACCCGAAGGCGGCCTGCAGCCGGGGCGTGCTGGCCGGGTTGGGGGACAGCAGGTGGTCCCAGCGGGCGACGTCCTGGTCCAGGTACGCCAACCGGCCCTCCGGCGCCCACAGGACGTCGTGGTGGATCCGCTTCAGCGGCGTTCCGTGCCAGGTCTGCAGGTACGTCGTCCCGGGGCGCTTCTCCCAGTCCAGCGCCAGGTGGTCGTTGGAGATCACCACGTCGGCGGACTCCAGCGCCGCCCGGGCCTCCGCGCCGCCGTGCCGGACGGTGGCGACGCCGGCCGGGAAGTCGCCGAGCCGGTCGGGATGGGCCAGCCACAGGTGCTCGATGTCCTCGCCCCGGTCGCGCAGTGCCTCGAACAGCACCCGCGGACTGTCGGTGTAGCGGCCGACGAAGCTGTTGTAGACGACCCTCACCGCAGGTCCCCGGCGGGGATCAGCCGGTTGCCGGCGGTGGCCGGCCGGTGCAGGTCGGGCAGCAGCAGGTCGGTCAACTCGGTCCACGAGGCGACGACCGTCAGGACGCCGGCCTCGCGCAGCGCGGCGTCGCGGCCGGCGCGTTCGGCGGGTGGCACGAAGCACACGTTGCCGACGGTGGGGCAGCCGGCCCGGACGGCGGACAGCGCCCCGGGAACGGAGTCCTCCACCGCCAGCCCCTGCGCCGGGGAGATGCCCAACTCCCGGCAGGCGTGCAGGTACACCGCCGGGTCCGGCTTGCTGGTCGGCGTGGGCAGGGAGTCCTCGGCGCTGTAGCGGCGAGCGGCCGGGATCAGGTCGTCCAACCCGGTCGCGGTGAAGCAGCCGGCCAGCCGGGACAGCGCGCTGGAGCTGACCGCGGCGAGCGCGAGGTGCTCGCCGATCGCCGACAGCGCGGCGGACACCTCGGGGTCGGGTCGTAGCTCGGCACGCAGGTGCGCGGTCACCACACGCCTCTCCTCCGCCACCCAGTCGGTGAGGTCGGGCACCGGCACGCCGTGGGCGGCGGCCAGGTCCGCGGCCGTGGTGCGGAAGTTCTTGCCGGTCGTGGTCAGCCGCAGCTCCTCGGCCGTGACGCGCAGGTCGATGCCGTGCGCGGCGAGGTAGCGGTTGGTGACGCCGACGGAGGCCACGAAGGCCGGCTCCTCGGACGGGAAGAGGTTGCCGTCGGCATCGCAGAGCAGGGCCAGGAGGCCGGTCGGGCCGTCCAGGGACGGGCTGTTCCGCGGCAGGCCGTTCAGGGGCAGGCCGTTCAGGGGCAGGGCGTTCAGGGGCAGGGCGGAGGCCGCTGCGGGCACGGACACGGACGTCATCGGCGGCACGCTCCGGGGCGGGTCGGTCGGGCTCACGCGGGCTGGACCTGCATGGCGGGGACGGTGGCGCAGACCTCGCCGGCGTCCTCGGGAGCGGCGGCTGCGCCGGGCTCGGCGGTCAGGTGCCGGGTGCGCCGGTCGTCCAGGTGCGCGGCGAGCATCGCATGCACGCCGTCCCGCTCCAGCCGGCGCAGCGCCGTCCCGAGCAGGTCGACGAACCCGGCGTGGTCGGCGAGGTCACCGAAGACCGACCGCACGGCCAGCAGCGGGCGCGGGTCGGTGCCGCCGGCTCGGGCGAGCCGGCCGAGCTCGCCGGCCCGCGGGTCCTCGACGTCGATCGGCCGGCCGGCCAGGTCCTCCCCGGTCAGGTGCCGGAACCAGCCGGCGACGGCGAGGGTGAGCAAGGTGGACGGTCGGCCGTGCTGCAGGGCGGTGTGCAGCGAGGGCAGCAGGTAGTTGGGCATCTTCGTCGACCCGCGGCGGCACAGCCGCTCCAGCCGGTCACCGATCGCCGGGTTGGCGAAGCGCTGCACCAGGCTGCGCTTGTACTGGTCCAGGTCGATGCCGGCCGGGCAGGGCAGCAAGGGCGCGATCTCGTCGTCCATCAGCCGGACCACGTACTCGCGCAGCACGTCGTCGGCCATCACCTCGGCGGTGCGCCCGTGGCCGGCCAGGGATCCGAGGTACCCCAGCGCGGAGTGGCTGGCGTTGAGCAGGCGGGTCTTCATCAGCTCGTAGCGGGCGACGTCGGGCACGAAGCGGACGCCGACGTCCTCCAGCGGCGGGCGGCCGTCGCAGAAGTCGTCCTCGACGATCCACTGCGAGAAGGGCTCGGTGATGACCGGCCACCGGTCGTCGACGCCGAACGTGCTGGCCACCACGTCCCGCTCCTGCGGGGTGGTGGCCGGGGTGATGCGGTCGACCATGCTGCTGGGGAAGGACACGTGGTCGGCGATCCAGCGGGCCAGGACCTCGTCCCGCAGGCGGGCCAGCCCCACCACCGCGGCGCGGGCCGCCTGGCCGTTGGACGGCATGTTGTCGCAGGACAGCACGGTGAACGGGGGCCGCCCGGCGCGCCGGCGCCGGTCCAGGGCCTCCACGATGAAGCCGAACACCGAGGACGGCGAGCCCGGGTCGGCCAGGTCGCCGAGCATCTCCTCGTCGGGATCGAACTCGCCGGTCCGCGGGTGGAACCGGTAGACCGTGCCGGTCACCGTCATCGTGACCAGGCGGGTTCGCTCGTCGGTGAGCCGGTCCAGGACGGCCTGCGGCGAGTCGGGGGCGAAGTGGTAACCGATCAGCGAGCCGATGACCCGGGCCCGCTGCTCGCCGCCGTCCCGTTCCACCACGGTGAACAGGTAGTTCTGCGGGGCCAGCGCGTCGCGCATGGTCGAGCTGTGCAGCCCCACGCCGACGACCCCCCAGTCGGTGCAGCCCCCCTCGGCGAGGTCGTCGAAGTACACCAGCTGGTGCGCCCGGTGGAATCCGCCGACGCTGATGTGCACGACGGCCGGGACCAGCGCCGAGCGGTCGTAGGTGGGCACCCGCACCCGGCCGGAGTGCAGCCGCAGCGTGCGGTCGGTGAGCGGCTCGACCGCGTGGGCGGACAGCTGCCGAGCGGAGGCGTCGGAGCCTGGTGGGGCGAGCTTGTCGATCACGGGCGAACCTCCACGGTGCGGGCTCCGACGAACGTGCTGACACGGTGGGTGCGCCGGGACGTGACGACGCTGCGCCAGAGTGTCATGTCGGCAGCCACTGACGGAAGCTCCGGTGCAAGCGGCCCGGGAGGCGCGGCCAGGGGTCGAGCCCCGTGTCGGAGCAGGCGACCCGGGCGCTCCGCCGGCGTCGTGCGTCCCCGGTCGCGCGACCGCTCAGCTCGCCGGTGGCGGGGGCGGCGCTGCTGCTGAACGCCGGAGCTGGAAGGTGCCCGTGCGGTGGCTGACCCAAACCGACCCGCTCCGGTGACGCGCCCCACGGTTCCACCGCCGGCCGCCCCGGCCGGCGGCCCGGGCCTGGTCGCGCGCGGTAGGCTGGCCCGGTGACCGGTGGACTGCTGCTCGCCCGGCCGTGCTGACCTGAACGGATCAGGCAGCACGGCGACCCCTCCTGCGTGAGGGGTTTTTTTCTGTCCGCCGCCGGTACCAGCACCCAGGAGCACCCACGATGAGCCAGCCGGCCACCCAGCCGAACCCCGAGCAGACCACCGACGGCGTCCCTCCGCACCGGTACACCCCGGCGCTGGCCCAGTCGATCGAGCTCGCCTGGGAGGACCGCTGGGAGCGCGAGGGCACGTTCCACACGCCCAACCCGACCGGCCGGCTGAGCGCGGGGTTCGAGCGGGTGGCCGACCGGCCCAAGGCCTTCGTGATGGACATGTTCCCGTACCCCTCGGGCACCGGGCTGCACGTCGGGCACCCGCTGGGCTACCTGGGCACCGACGTGACCAGCCGGTTCCTGCGGATGGACGGCCGCAACGTGCTGCACCCGATGGGCTACGACGCCTTCGGCCTGCCGGCCGAGCAGTACGCGGTGCAGACCGGCCAGCACCCGCGGGTGACCACCGAGGCGAACATCGTCGCCATCGCCGCGCAGCTGCGCCGGCTGGGGGTCGACCACGACACCCGACGCACGTTCGCGACCATCGACCCGGGCTACTACCGGTGGACCCAGTGGATCTTCGAGCAGATCTTCCAGGCCTGGTTCGACCCGGACGCCGGTAAGGCGCGGCCGATCGCCGAGCTGGTGGCCGAGCTGGACGCCGGTACCCGCGAGCCGGCCGCGGGCACGGTGCCCCCCGGCCGGACCTGGCCGGAGCTGTCGGCCGTCGAGCGCCGTCGGGCGATCGACGCCCACCGGCTGGCCTACCGGCACGAGGCACCGGTGAACTGGTGCCCCGGCCTGGGCACGGTGCTGTCGAACGAGGAGGTCACCGCCGACGGGCGCTCGGAGCGCGGCAACTTCCCGGTGTTCCGCCGTCCGCTGACCCAGTGGATGATGCGGATCACCGCCTACGCCGAGCGGCTGCTGAGCGACCTGGACCGGCTGGACTGGCCCGAGTCACTGAAGCTGATGCAGCGCAACTGGATCGGCCGGTCCACCGGGTCCCGGATCCGGTTCTCCGTCGGGGCGGTGGGGCGGGCGGACGACGCAGCCAACGAGGACGTCGAGGTCTTCACCACCCGGCCGGACACCCTGTTCGGTGCCACCTACCTGGTGCTGGCTCCCGAGCACCCGCTGGTCGAGACGCTGACGGCGGCGCACTGGCCGGACGCGGTCGATCCGCGCTGGACCAGCGGAGCGGCGACCCCGGTGGAGGCGGTGGCGGCCTACCAGCGGCAGGCATCGCGCCGCTCGGAGCTGGACCGGCAGGCCGAGGGCCGGGAGAAGACCGGGGTGTGGTTGGGGACGACGGCGGTCAACCCGCTGACCGGCCGGGACCTGCCGGTGTTCATCGCCGACTACGTGCTGACCGGCTACGGCACCGGGGCGATCATGGCGGTACCGGGGGAGGACAGCCGGGACTGGGAGTTCGCCCAGACGTTCGGGCTGCCCGTCGTCCGCACGGTGCAGCCGCCGGCCGACTTCTCCGGCGGCGCGTACACCGGGGCCGGGCCGATGATCAACTCGTCGAACGAGCAGCTGTCGCTGGACGGGCTGGACAAGGCCGCCGCGATCTCCGCCGTCACCGAGTGGCTGGTCGCCAGCGGGCACGGCGAGGCGACGACGACCTACAAGCTGCGGGACTGGCTGTTCAGCCGGCAGCGGTACTGGGGTGAGCCGTTCCCCATCGTCTACGACACCACCGACCCGGAGGCCGCCGACCTGCCGATCGCCGTGCCGGAGTCGATGCTGCCGGTACTGCTGCCCGAGGTCGACGACTACTCCCCGAAGACGTTCGCCGACGACGACGACACCTCGCTGCCCGAGCCGCCGCTGTCGCGCGCCACGGACTGGACGACGGTCACCCTGGACCTGGGCGACGGGCCTCGCCAGTACCGCCGCGAGACCAACACGATGCCCAACTGGGCCGGCTCCTGCTGGTACCACCTGCGCTACCTGGACCCGGACGACGACCAGCGGCTCGTCGACCCGGAGCTGGAGCGCTACTGGCTGGGGCCCCGGCGGCCCGGCGACGTCGGCGGCGTGGACCTGTACGTCGGCGGCGTCGAGCACGCCGTGCTGCACCTGCTGTACGCCCGCTTCTGGCACAAGGTGCTGTTCGACCTGGGCCACGTCTCCAGCGAGGAGCCGTTCCGCCGGCTGGTCAACCAGGGCTACATCTCGGCGTTCGCCTACACCGACGCCCGCGGCTTCTACGTGCCCGCCGCCGAGGTCGTCGAGCGGGACGGGCAGTTCTTCCACGACGGCGAGCCGGTCACCCGCGAGTACGGGAAGATCGGCAAGAGCCTGAAGAACATGGTCACGCCGGACGAGATGATCGAGGCCTTCGGCGCGGACACCTTCCGGGTGTACGAGATGTCGACCGGCCCGCTGGAGCAGTCGCGGCCCTGGGAGACCAAGGCCGTGGTCGGGTCACAGCGCCTGCTGCAACGGATCTGGCGGGTGGTGGTCGACGAGGAAACCGGTGCGGCGCGGGTCGCCGACATCGAGCCGGACGACGGCACCTGCCGGGTGCTGCACCGGACCATCGAGGCCGTCCGGGACGGCATGGGCACGCTGCGGTTCAACATCGCCGTCGCCCGGATCACCGAGCTGACCAACCACCTGACCCAGGCCTACGGCGGCGGGTCCGCGGTGCCCCGGTCGGTCGCCGAGCCGCTGGTGCTGCTGCTGGCTCCGCTGGCGCCGCACGTGGCGGAGGAGATGTGGTCGCGGCTGGGCCATCCCGACTCGCTGGCGTGGGCGCCGTTCCCGGTCGCCGATCAGCGTTGGCTGGTCGACGAGACGGTCGAGGTCGCCGTCCAGGTCAACGGGAAGGTGCGCGCCCAGGTGTCGGTCGCCGCCGACGCCGACCCGGCGGCGATGGAGGCGGCGGCGCGGGGCGACGAGCGGATCGCCGCCCATCTGGACGGGGCGACGGTCCGCCGGGTGGTCGCGGTACCGGGCCGGCTGGTCAACTTCGTCCTCGGGTAAGGACCCCGCTGCCCCCCGCCACTCGCAAGCTCGCGGCGGGACCCTGCAGCGGGGCCACGTCCTGCTCACCCTATGCAGGCTCGGGGCGAGCCTCGGGACGGGGCCGGACTCGCGGCGGGACCCTGCAGCGGGGCCACGTCCTGCTCACCCTATGCAGGATCGGGCGAGCCTCGGGAGGGGCCGTCAGGCGGTGAGGACAGCGGCCAGCACGCCGCGCATCGCGTCCTCGACCGGGTCGAGGGCCTCGGCGACGGTGATGTCCCGGCCCAGCTCGGCGCTCAGTGAGGTGGCGCCGGCGTCGGGGATGCCGCAGGGCACCATGTTGCTGAAGGCCGCGAGGTCGGGGTCGCAGTTGAGGGCGAACCCGTGCATGGTCACCCCACGGGCCACCCGGACGCCGATCGCGGCGACCTTCCGGTCGGGACCCCGCTCGTCGGCGCGCACCCAGACCCCGCTGCGGCCCTCCACCTGCTCGGTGGCCA
>JAICZD010000157.1 GCA_025933855.1 Modestobacter sp.
CGCGCCGGCCCCCAGCTGCTGCTCGTGCCCGCGGCGCAGGTCCAGGACGCCGGCCTGCAGCACCGCGGCGGCCACCGCGACCCGCGGCCCGGCACCCGGCGCGCCGGCCGGCAGCCGCCCGCGCCCGGCGGCCCAGGCCGCCAGGTGGCCGCCGGCGGAGTGCCCGATCACGGTCAGGCCGGCGAGCTCCAGGCGCTGCGCGTCCGGCAGCCCGGGCAGCAGGTCCACGGCGGCGGCGACGTCCTCGAGCGTCTGCGGCCACCCTCCGCCGCCGTCTCCCCGGCGGTACTCGACGGCGACCGCGGCCCAGCCCCGGGCCGCCAGGTCCGCGGCGAGCGGCCGGGCGAGCTCGATGCCGTACCGGGCCCGCCAGAAGCCGCCGTGCAGGACGACGGCGACCGGCGCCGGCCCGTCCCCGTCCGGCAGGAACAGCTCCAGGAACTGGGCGGGGTCGGCGCCGTAGCGCGCGGTCGTAGGGGTCATCCGCCCGGCCCCGGGGGGCCGCCCCGGGCCTGCTGCTGCCGGGCCAGCTGCTCGGCGGCCTGCGGCGGCAGCGTCAGCGGAAGCTGGTCGCGCACCGGCATCGGCGCGGCGCCCCGGACGACGACGATCGCCCGGAAGGCGTCCTCCAGCACCGCCGCCGCCTCCGGGCTCTCCGCCGCCGGGCCGCTGATCATGCCGCGCAGGAACCAGCGGGGGCCGTCCACGCCGACGAACCGGGCGGCGCGGCGGACCGGGGTGCCGGCGGGCTGCCCGGGCGCGGCGACGGCGACGAGGACCGTGCCGGCGAGCTCGGGGCCGAAGGGGCCGGGCACCTCGCGCAACGAGCCGCCCTGGCCACTGGCGCTGCGGGCGAGTTCCGCGCGGACGTCGTCCCAGATGCCGGCGTTGCGGGGGGCGGCGAAGGCCGACACCTGGAGCATCGACTCACCGATCCGCAGGGTGGCGCCGACGACCTGCTGCTGGGGGTTGACGTCGACCCGCAGCTCCATGCCCGGCAGCGCGGGGACGCGCAGCGCGCCGAGGTCGATGCGTGGCAGGCCGTCGGCGGGGACGTCGGCCTCGTCCCAGGGGCCCGTGGTGCCGGGGGTCTCCCGCTCGCGGTGCTGGGGCTCCGGCGGAACGCCGCGCTCGCGCAGGCTGCGGTCGATCCGGTTGCGCCGTCGGCCGATCGGCATCTCAGTCCCCTCCCTCGGAGGTCGCGCAAGGATCGGCGGGCGCGGGCCGCCCGAGGGCCGCCGCGCCGCCGGTGGAGCCGTGCCCACCCGCGCCGCGGTCGCTGCCCGGCAGCTCGACCACCGGCACGAACCGGGCCCGCACGACCGGCTGGACGACCAGCTGGGCGACCCGGTCGCCGCGGTGCAGCCGCAGCGTGCTGGTGGGGTCCAGGTTGACCAGGTTGACCTTGATCTCGCCGCGGTAGCCGGCGTCGATGGTGCCCGGCGCGTTGACCAGGCTCAGGCCGAGCCGGTGGGCCAGCCCGGAGCGCGGGTGCACGAAGCCGGCATAGCCGTCCGGGATGGCCACCGCCACGCCGGTGCCCACCAGGGCCCGCTGGTGCGGCGCCAGCTCGACGTCCTCGGCCAGGGTCAGGTCGGCCCCGGCGTCGCCGGCGAGCGCGTACGCAGGCACCGTGCCGTGCGCCGAGGTCAGCTGCACGGGGACGTCCAGCTCGGCGCCGGAGGGACGCGGCGGGATCGGTGCGGACACGGCCGCGAGGCTAGCCGCGGTCGCCGGCGGGGTGCGGACCGGGAAGCCCGGCGGCGGTCACGGCGGGGGCGGCGGCGTCGCGCGCAGGTCGCGCAGCACGTGGTCGGCCAGCGAGACCGTCGCCTTCTGGTTGCTCCGCGCGGCCAGCGTCGCCCCTACCAGCAGCGGAGCGAGCGAGGTGGCACTGCGGGCCAGCCGGCGGGTGATCCGGCGACGCAGGGCCTCGGCCCCGGCCGCGCCGAGGCGCGCCAGCAACCCGCCGGAGGCGGTGGCTCCCACCGCCCGCTGGGTGGTCCAGCTGGACAGGTAGGCGACCGCCCGCTCGCGGGGGTCGCCGGGTGCCGGACGGCGGTACAGCTCGTGCAGCTCGCCGACGAGGACCACCTCCACCGCCGCGACCAGCACCGTCTGAGCGCCCAGCTCCAGCGGCATCGCGATCAGGGACGGCGGCGCCAGCCACTGGGCCGCGGACAGGCCGCCGGCCGCGGCCCCGATGGCACCGGTCACCCGGGCCGCGCGCGAGGTGAGCGCCTCGGCGATCTCCTGCTCGGTCGCCCCGGGGTAGGCCTGCTGCAGCCGCGACCGGTCGCGGATCGGCAACCCGGGGGCAGCGGCGTCCAGCAGGTCGGTCATCAGCCCGCCCGGCGTCCACCGGGCACGCGGTCCCGCGGTGCCCTCGGCCGGGCGGCCGGCGCGCGACCGCGCCGCCCCTGCCACGGCCGAGATGACGTCGGTGAGCACGCCGGCCGCCGAACGCCCGGAGCCCGCCGTCCCGGCGGTGCCGGCGTCCCGGCCGAGCAGGCCGGAGACGGCGTCGGCGACCGCGCGGGCCGCCGCGCCGAGGCCGGCGGACCCGTCCAGGGCGGCGCCGCCGGCCGGCCCGGTCACCGGGCGGGGCGGCGGCACGTCCCGCGGCGGACCGGGGGATCCAGGGTGCTGACTCATCGGTCGCGGACTGCTCAGGCCGCGCAGTCCCGGCAGATCAGCTGGTCGCCCTTGGTGGCGGCCAGCCGGCTGCGGTGGTGCACCAGGAAGCAGCGGGAGCAGGTGAACTCGTCCTCCTGCTTGGGGAGCACGCGGACGGTCAGCTCCTCGTTGGACAGGTCAGCGCCCGGCAGCTCGAGGTTCTCGTTGAAATCGGTCTCGTCGACGTCGACCGAGGACGACTGGGCCTCGGCCCGGCGGGCCTTGAGCTCCTCGAGGGAGTCCTCGCCGAGCTCGTCGGCCTCGTTGCGTCGTGGGGCGTCGTAGTCGGTGGCCATGGTGTGCCCCTTCTCTCTCTCGCGGGCCGTTGCCCGCTCGTCTGTCGCCGGTGCCCTCGGGGACCGCCGGCCGGGTACCGGTCGCCGGAGCGGCCGGAGGTCTGTCGCCGGCGTGCCCGGGCCCGATGCCCGGGCCCTCCACCCCTCCCGGCGGGGAGGGGTGGACGCGGTGCTGCACCGGGTCCGCACCCCGGTGGGAACACTCTGGCGAGCCCCCCAACGCGGTGTGGCCCCGGTTTGTGCCCGCCCGCCGGAGCCCGCCCCATGTGGGACGCACGGTGCCCGGACGAGCACAGGGCGCCAGAGGCTACCCTGCCGCCCGTGACGACCACCGTGGGCGCCGATCCCGGCGTCGTGGGCCCCTACCTGGCCGAGGCGCTCGGCGACGAGAAGTGGCGGTCGGTGCAGGTCGACCTCATCGCCGCCGGCATGTCCAACCTCACCTACACGGTGACCCCCGCGGGGGGACCGGCCGAGGACGCGGTCATCCTGCGCCGGCCGCCCACCGGCGCCGTGCTGGCCACCGCCCACGACATGGTCCGTGAGCACCGGGTGATCTCCGCGCTCGCCGGCACACCGGTCCCGGTGCCCCGCACGCTGCACCTGTGCACCGACACCAGCGTGCTCGGCGCCCCGTTCTACGTGATGGAACGGGTGGTCGGCGTGCACATCGTCACCGAGCTGCCGCCGGGCTACGCCGACGAGCCGGCCCAGCGCCGGGAGATCGCCGACGGGTTGATCGACGTCCTCGGTCACCTGCATGCGGTCGACCCGGCGGCGGTCGGGCTGTCGGACTTCGGCCGCCCCGAGGGGTTCCTGGAGCGGCAGGTGCGCCGCTGGACCAAGCAGTGGGACGCGACCCGGGACACCGACCGTCCCGCGCTCGACGCGCTGGCCGCCCGGCTGGCCGAGACGGTGCCGACCACCCAGCGGGCCGGCATCACGCACGGCGACTACCGGCTGGACAACTGCCTGCTCGACCCCGAGATCCGCGGCCGGGTGCGCGCGGTGCTGGACTGGGAGATGTCCACCCTCGGCGATCCGCTGACCGACCTGGGGATGCTGTTCGTCTACTGGCCGCAGGCCGGTGAGGACCGGGCCGTGTCGGTCGCCGGGGTCACCACGCTGCCCGGCTTCCCCACCCGGCTGGAGCTGGCCGAGCGGTACGCGGCGGCCACCGGGACCGACCTGTCGGCGCTGAACTGGTACGTGGGTTTCGCCTACTTCAAGTTCGCCGCGATCGTGGCCGGCATCGTGGCCCGTTCCAGGGCCGGCGCGATGGCCGGCAAGGACACCGCGGGGTACGCGGAGAAGATCGACCCGTGCGTGGAGCGGGGACGCGCCGCGCTCGAGGACGGTGCGCTCTAGCCCCCTGTTCCGCCGATAGAATCCGCCGCGTCCCGGCCCTGTCCGAGGGTCTGTCCGGAGCGGAGAGCAGCGTTGAGCGAGCCCAGCGAGCGGCCACCGGTGCGTTCCCGCGCGGGACGCCGGCCGCTCCCCGCGGTGATCTTCCTGCTGCTCCTGGCCGTCGCCGCGACCGGTGTGTGGTGGAACGTGCTGCGCCAGGACCAGGCGATGGAGCGGGCCCAGGCCGCCGCGTGCACGACCGCCAGCCAGGCCCCGCCGTCCCTGGACCCGACCACGGTCACCCTGCGGGTGTTCAACGCCACGTCCACCGCCGGGCTGGCCACCAAGGTCGCCGAGGCCCTGCAGGCCCGCGGCTTCGTCGTCTCCGAGGTCGGCAACGACCCCAATCCCGACATCCAGGTGGCCGGCGTCGGTGAGCTGCGGTTCGGGCCGGCCGGTGCCGGCACGGCGGCCTTCGTCCGGCTGTACGTGCCCGGGGCCACCGACCGGCCCGACACCCGGGCCACGAGCATCGTCGACGTGGTCATCGGCCCGGACTTCCAGCAGGTCGCCTCGGCCGAGGAGGTCGCCGCCACGCTGAGCCCGCTGGCCAGCGCGGAGGCCGCCTGCTGAGGCCCCGCCTGCCGAGGGCCGCCTGCTGAGGGGGTTCTTTTGTTACCGGCCGGTGTCCAGCTGCTCCAGCAGGGCCACCAGCGGCCCGGCGATGCCGGGCGCGGCGGCCACCGCCATCGGCTCGGCGAACGGCCGGCCGTGCGTTCCGGTGACCACCAGGCCGGCCTCAGCGGCCACCAGCGCACCTGCGGCCTGGTCCCAGGGGTTGAGGTCCAGCTCGTAGTAGGCGTCGACGCGGCCCGCGGCTGCCGCGCACAGCTCCAGCGCCGCCGAGCCGTGCCGGCGGATGTCCCGCACCTCCGGTAGCAGCCCGGCGACGACGGCCCCCTGCTGCCGGCGCTGCTCGACGCGATAGCCGAAGCCGGTCGCCACCAGGGCCTGGTCCAGGGCGGCCGGGGTGCTGCCGTGCAGCCGCTGCGGCGCCGCACCCGGCGCGCCCAGCCACGCCCCACCGCCCCGCACCGCGCTGAACAGCTCGCCGGTCGCCGCGTTCAGCACGACCCCGGCCACGGTTTCCCCGTCGACCTCGGCGGCGATGGAGACCGCGTAGCTGGGCAGCCCGTACAGGTAGTTCACCGTGCCGTCGATCGGGTCGACCACCCAGCGGACCCCGCTGGTGCCCGTCCGGGAGGCGCCCTCCTCCCCCAGCACGCCGTCGGCCGGCCGGGCCGCCAGCAGCCTGCCCACGATCAGCTGCTCGCTGGCCGTGTCGACCGCGGTCACGACGTCGACCGGGCTGGACTTGGTGTCCACCCGGTCGGCCGCGGTCGCGCGCCCCGCGGCGACCAGGGCGGCGGCCTCCTCGGCGGTGGCCCGGGCCAGTTCGAGGAGCTGCGCGGCGAGGTCTGGCCCGTCCGGCGAGGTGGTCACGTCGAGCGATCCTGCCCGAGTTCGGTCCGGACTTGCCCGCCCGGTGGGCGCCGTCACTAGCCTGTGCCCGTGCAGGGCTTCGGAGTGGACATCGGCGGCAGCGGGATCAAGGGTTGCGTGGTCGACCTGGACAAGGGCGAGCTGGTCGGTGAGCGGGTGCGCATCCCCACCCCGCAGCCCGCACTGCCCGATCCGGTCTACCGGGTGGTCGGGGACATCGTCGGCCAGTTCGGCTGGGAGGGGCGGATCGGCGTCACCTACCCCGGAGTGATGAAGAGCGGTGTCGCCTTCACCGCCGCCAACATGGACTCCAGCTGGATCGGCACGAACGTCGCGGCGGGTCTGGAGGCGGTCATCCCGGGAACCGTCCAGACGCTGAACGACGCCGACGCCGCCGGGCTGGCCGAGATGGCCTTCGGTGCCGGAAAGGGCCAGCGCGGCCTGGTGCTGATGCTGACCTTCGGCACCGGCATCGGCAGCGCCCTGTTCATCGACGGGCACCTGGTGCCCAACACCGAGCTCGGCCACATCGAGGTCGACGGGAAGGACGGCGAGGTCAAGGCCTCGGCGGTGGCCCGCGAGCGCGACGACCTGAGCTATCCGGCGTGGGCCAAACGGGTCGACCGCTACCTGGACACCCTCGAGCGCGGGCTGTGGCCCGACCTGATCATCGTCGGTGGCGGGGTCAGCAAGAAGGCGCGCAAGTGGGTGCCGCTGCTGTCCACGCGGACCCCCGTCGTGCCCGCGCAGTTGCAGAACGACGCCGGGATCGTGGGCGCGGCGTTGGCTGCGGAGCAGCGGATCGGCCAGTGATCCCCGTTCCACGCCGCTGACCTGCGGCGCAGTTCCATCCGGACGGGTCGGACCGGAATCTGTGGACCCTGGCGTACGCGTCGTTACAATGGAGGAGCCCCGCCTCGCGCCGCCCCAGACATCAGGTCATCCCCCGCCTTCCGGACGGTGAAACACCGCGCCGGTCGGTCGTCGGAGACCACTCGTCGGAGGGGGTTGCCGGGGCCGCTGCCCGCGGGCCACACGGCCCTCGAGGAACGCATCGCAGTACGGGAAGGAACCTGAGTGCCCGCCGACCAGCCAGGACCGGAAGCAGCCGCCGTGAGCAGCTCGAGCAGCCGGAGGACGGTCGCCGCCCGTTCGGCCACCTCGTCGCAGTCCACGGCTCCGGTCACCAAGGCCACGACCGCGAACAAGGCACCGGCCAAGAAGGCCGCCGGCACCGCCGCGAAGAAGGCCACCGGCGCCCGCAAGCCGAGCATCAGCCCGTCCCCCGGCACCGGCGAGGGCACCGTGCTCACCGCGGTGGCCGGTGACGGCAACGCCGTCGCCGTCGTCGACGCGGGGGCCGAGGGCCTCAAGCTGGACGAGGCCGTCGTCACCGGGCAGGACGGCATCGCCGTCACCGAAGCCGGGGACGACAAGCCCGAGGGCGAGGGCCCGGAGTTCGAGTGGGACGACGAGGAGGAGTCCGAGGCGCTGCGCCAGGCGCGCAAGGACGCCGAGCTCACCGCGTCGGCCGACTCCGTCCGCGCCTACCTCAAGCAGATCGGCAAGGTCGCGCTGCTCACCGCCGAGGAGGAGGTCGACCTCGCCAAGCGGATCGAGGCCGGCCTCTACGGCGCGGAGCGGCTGCGCCAGGTGGAGGAGGAGGGCCAGAAGCTCTCCCCGCAGATGCGCCGCGACCTCAACTGGATCGTCCGCGACGGCGAGCGCGCCAAG
>JAICZD010000230.1 GCA_025933855.1 Modestobacter sp.
CCACCCTGGACCGGCTGGAGGCGCTGAGCTCCGAGGTGGGAGAGGAGGGGCTGGAGGACCTGGGCAGCCACCTGCTGCCGGCCCAGACCCGGGACGGGCTGGCCCGGGCGTACCCGCTGGACGGCTACTGGCGCGACGTCGGCACGGTGCCGGCCTACTGGCAGGCGCACCGGGACTTCCTCGCCGCGGAGCCGCCGATCGATCTGGACGAGCCCGGCTGGCCGGTGCACACCCGCGGCGGCCGGCACAGCGCCGCCCGGCTGCTCGCCGGGTCGGAGGTCGAGGACAGCCTGGTGTCCGGCGGGACCCGAGTGGCCGGATCGGTCACCGGGTCGGTGCTCTCGCCGGGCGTGGTGGTCGAGGCCGGTGCCACCGTCGTCGACTCTGTCCTGCTGCCCGGGGTGCGGGTGCGGGCCGGGGCCACGGTGACCCGCGCGGTGCTCGACGACCGGGTCGAGGTGGGCGAGCGGGCGACGGTCGGCGGGGACGGCGAGATCACCCTGGTCGGGCGGCAGGCGCGGGTGGAGGCCGGCTCGAAGGTCGCTGCGGGCGCGCGGCTCCCCGACCCCGAGGAGTGAGCCGGCCGCCCGAGGCCCGGGAGCCACTGCGACACCGACCGGTCAGGCCAGGGCGTGGGCGACCACCCGCAGGTCGGCGACCAGCGCGTCGTAGGCGGCCGCCCGGTTCTCCTCCGGGGTCCGCAGCACGGCGGAGGGGTGAGTGGTGGCGAGGATCCAGGTCTGGGCGGGCACCTCCTCCTCCGCCTCGTCGTCCCCGGCCTCCGCGGTCGGCACTCCCGGCGGCGTCCACGGCAGCAGCTGCCCGCGTTCCCGGGTGATCCGGAAGGACGGCGAGATGAGCGCCTTCGCGGCGACCGCGCCGAGGCAGACCACGACCTCCGGGGCGAGGACGGCGAACTCCGCCTCCAGCCACGGTCGGCAGGCCATCAGGTGCTCGGCGCCCGGTGACTGGTGGATCCGCCGCTTCGGCGTCGGCGTGAACCGGAAGTGCTTGACCGCGTTGGTGACGTAGGCGTCCCGGCGGTCGATCTGCGCGTCGGCCAGCGCGCGGTCCAGCAGCTTGCCGGCCGGCCCGACGAACGGTTCCCCGGCGCGGTCCTCCTGGTCGCCGGGCTGCTCGCCCACGAAGACGATCCGCGCGGTCTCCGGGCCCTCCCCGAACACCGTCTGGGTGGCCGGCTCCCACAGCTCGCAGGCCCGGCAGCCGGCCGCGGCCTCCCGCAGGCCGACCAGGCCCACGCCGCTGGGCACCTGCGCGGGATGGTTGCGCTCGCTCATGACCGACCTCCGGTGGCGGAGCGGAACGGCCCAGCCGTGCTCCTGCATCTCATGGGTCGATGACACCGGACCTCGGTCTGTGCCGCAGCCCGGGGCGTCGATACGGTCGACTACGTACCGCGTCGACCGACACCACGAGCCGCTCACTTGACGATATGGAAAGTCGTACGCCAGTCTTTCCGGTATGGAAAGTGGCGGGATCCCCGGAGGAGCTGTGCTCGAGTTCGACGGCCTGTACAAGGCCTATGGCAGCAACCAGGTGCTGGAGGGAGTGAGCTTCGCCGTGGCGCCCGGGCAGATGTTCGGCTTCTGCGGCTCCAACGGCGCGGGGAAGACCACGACGATGCGCATCGCGATGGGCCTGGCCCTCGCCGACGCCGGGCAGGTGCGCTGGAACGGCCGGCCGGTCGACGAGGCGGTGCGCCGCCGGGTCGGATACATGCCCGAGGAGCGCGGGCTCTACCCGAAGATGCGGGTCGGCGAGCAACTCACCTACTTCGCGCGGCTGCACGGCCTGGACGCCGCGCCGGCCGCCCGCGCGGCGGCGTCCTGGGCCGAGCGGCTGGGGCTGGGCGAACGCCGCGGCGACCGGGTGGAGAAGCTGTCGCTGGGCAACCAGCAGCGGGTCCAGCTCGCCGCGGCCCTGGTCAGCGAGCCGGACGTGCTCATCCTCGACGAACCCTTCTCCGGGCTGGACCCGGTGGGTGTCGACTCCCTCGCCGAGGCGTTGCTGGAGCAGTGCCGCCGCGGTGTCCCCGTGGTCTTCTCCAGCCACCAGCTGGACCTGGTGGAGCGGCTGTGCGACGCCGTCGGCATCCTGGCCCGCGGGAAGATCGTCGCCAGCGGCACGGTGGCCGGGCTGCGGTCCTCCGCGGTCGGCCGCCAGCTGCGGGTGGTCGCTCCGGACGCGCCGCCCGGCTGGGCCGCGGGTCTGCCGGGGGTGCGGGTGGTCTCCGAGCAGCGCGGGGACACCGTGCTCGAGCTCGGTCCCGGCGGCGACGACCAGCAGGTGCTCGCCACCGCGCTGACCACCGGCCGGGTGGCGCACTTCGCCTGGCGGGAGCCCACCCTGGTCGAGCTCTTCCGGGACGCGGTGACCGACGTCCGGGAGGTGGCGGCGTGAGCACCGACATCAGGCCGCACACCCCGGCACAGCTGGTCCGCCTGGTCGCCGGCCGGGAGATCTCGACCCGGATCCGGGACAAGGGGTTCCTGATCGGGTCCGCCGTCCTGATCCTGCTGATCCTCGGCATGCTCGTCTTCCAGGTGGTCATCAACAGCGGTGCGGATACCACGAAGATCGGCGTGGTGGGTGGCAGCGCCGGGGTGACCGACGCGCTGCGGGCCCAGGGCGACGCGCTGGGGACCGAGGTCGAGGTCGTGGAGTACGCCGACGAGGCCACCGCGCGCAGCGCCGTCAAGGACGGCGACGTGGACGGCGTGCTGCTCGGTCCGTCCGGCGAGCGCCCGGAGCTGCTGGTCGACAGCGGCGGGAGCTCGACCGAGACCCTCGTGCAGGGCGCGGTCCAAGGCATGTCGGTCAGCCGGCAGCTGGCCGAGTCCGGCGTGCAGCTGCAGGCCCCGCCGCGGGTGGACGTCGTCGCCCTGGACCCCGATGCCGACGCCGACACCCAAGCCGCCGTCGTCGCGCTGGTCGGCGTCGTGGTGCTGTACAGCCTGCTCATCCTCTTCGGCCAGTTCGTCGCGCAGGGCGTGGTCGAGGAGAAGTCCAGCCGCGTGGTCGAGTTGCTGCTGGCCACCATGCGGCCCTGGCAGCTGCTCGCCGGCAAGGTCATCGGCCTCGGGCTGCTCGGCCTGGCGCAGATGCTGGTCATCGCGGTGGTCGGGGTCGCCGGGGCGCTGGCCTTCGACGTCGTGGACCTGCCCGGCCGGCTGATCGGGACGGTGCTCACCGTGGTGGCCTGGTTCGTCCTCGGCTACGCCTTCTACGCCTCGGTCTTCGCCGCGGCGGCCTCGCTGGTCAGCCGGCAGGAGGACCTCGGCAGCGTGATCACCCCGGCGTCCCTGCTGCTGGTCGTCGGGTTCGTCATCTCCCTGCAGGCGGGGCAGGACCCCACCGGCACGCTGTCCACGATCACCTCGTTCGTCCCCGGCCTCTCGCCCCTGGTCATGCCGGTGCGCCAGGCCGCCGGTGGGGCCGAGTGGTGGGAGGTCGTGGTCGCCGTCGTCCTGATGCTGGTGGCGATCGCGACCATCGTGCGGGTCGGCGGCCGGATCTACTCCGGTGCGCTGCTGCGGACCGGTGGCAAGGTCAAGCTGCGCGAGGCGCTGCACGCCGAGCGCTTGACGTAGGCCCGCGCCTCCCCGCTGCCGGTTCGCCTCGACCGGCGGCGGGGTAGCCCGGCTGCATGAGCATGCAGCTGGGCTACACCCTGATGACCGAGCAGTCCGGGCCGGCCGACCTGGTCCGCTTCGCCGTCGGCGCGGAGGAGACCGGCTTCGACTTCGCGGTCAGCAGCGACCACTACTTCCCCTGGCTGGACGAGATGGGGCACGCGCCCAACGCCTGGGTCACCCTCGGCGCGGTGGCGCAGGCGACCTCGCGGATCCCGCTGATGACCTACGTGACCTGCCCGATCATGCGGTACCGGCCGGCCGTGGTCGCGCAGCAGGCGGCCACGCTGCAGCTGCTCTCCGGCGGCCGGTTCACCCTCGGCCTCGGTGCGGGGGAGAACCTCAACGAGCACGTGATCGGCGAGGGCTGGCCGCCGGTCGCCGTCCGGCACGAGATGTTCGCCGAGGCGGTGCAGGTGATCAAGCAACTGCTGGACGGCGACGGCTACACCACGTTCCACGGCGAGTACTACGCGGTGGACGGCGGCCGGATCTGGGACCTGCCCGACGGCGGGGTGCCCATCGGGATCGCCGTGTCCGGGGAGAAGTCCGTGGAGCTGGCCGCCGAGTACGCCGACGTGCTGATCGCCACCGAGCCCGATGCCCGGCTGGGTGAGATGTTCGACGCCGCGGGCGGGGCCGGCCGGCCGCGGGTCGGGCAGCTGCCGATCAGCTACGGCGCCGACCGGGCCGCGGCGGTCACCCGGGCGCACACGCTGTTCCGCTGGTTCGGCCTGGGCTGGAAGGTCAACGCCGACCTCCCCGGCACCGCTGGCTTCGACGCCGCCAGCCAGTTCGTCCGCGAGGAGGACGTCGCCGGGTCCATCCCCTGCGGGGACGACGTCGAGGCGGTGATCGAGGCGGCCACCGCCTACGCCGAGGCGGGCTTCACCCACCTGGCGCTGGTGCAGATCGGCGGCGACCAGCAGGAGCCGTACCTGGAGTGGGCGCACAAGTCGCTGCTGCCGGCCTGGCGCGAGGCCTTCGGTTCCTGAAGATGGGCCCGGGTGCCGGGGCCGACCCGGGCATTGCACGCCGTCCGGCCGCATTGCACGGCGTGCAGCGCGGGCAACGGGTCGGCAACGCGTGCAGAGCGTGGATCGCGGCCGCAGTCAGCTCATCTGGAGGCCGGTCAGCGGGCCGCGGTAGGGGAAGGCGGCCGCGCCGGAGACGCCGGGGCGGACGGTGAACAGCCGCCCGGCGTCCGGCTGCGCGGCCCGCTGCTCGTCGGAGAGCCCCTTCTGCGAGGTGCTGATCACCAGCAGGTCGCGGTCGGGTCCGGCGAAGGCGCAGCTCGACGTGTTGTCGGTGGGGACCTCGACGACGGCGAGCAGCTCGCCGTCGGGGGAGTAGCGGCGCACCTGGCCACCGCTCCACAGCGCCGTCCAGAGGCAGCC
>JAICZD010000049.1 GCA_025933855.1 Modestobacter sp.
TCCCTCGGCAGGCCGGCGGCGGTTCGGCACAGCGCCGCCATCGCGTTGCCGATCTCCTCCGGAGCGACCTGCTCCAGCGGCCGGTCGGCGGCCGCCGCCTGCCGGCGGAATTCCCGCCAGGTCGACGGCGGACCGTCGGCCGGCCAGACGAAGTCGCCGACCACGGACCCGTCGGGCAGCAGCGCCAGCAGCGCCGCGCGCCGGGCCTCGCTCACCCGGGTCAGCCCGAACGCGGCGGCCGTCGCCCGCACCAGCCGGTCGCGGTGCACCGGGCCCTCGGCCCGGACGCCGGCGGCGAGCACCCGGCGCACGGCGCGGGCCGCGGCAGGATCGGGAAGGGAGTCGAGCACCTTCCGGTCGCCGGCCGGCTTGGGCGTCCAGGGCCGGAACGGCCGCTCGCCGTCCAGCGGAGCGGCGGCCGGCGCCCCGGCCCTGGCGGCCGTGCGGGTGGTCGTCCGGGCCGCGCGGCGGGCGGGTTGCCGGCCAGCCGGGACGGCGGGCTCGGTCATCTCCGGCTGGGGAACGGCGGGTGCCGGGGCGGCCGGAGCCGGCACCAGGGTCAGCCTGGCGCGCGGGGACGCCACCGGTTCCTCCACCGGAGCGGCCGGCGCGGCGGCCAACGCCAGCGCCATCCGCGCCGGCTGCTCCGGAACCGGAGCGGGCGCGGACGTTTCCGCGGGAACGCCGCCGGCCAGGGCCCGGGCGGGCACCCCAGCACGGACGGCGGTCCGGGGCGACGGCGCCGGACCGGCTGCGGAGGAGGAGAACGAGCGCAGTGCCGGCCGGGAGCCGGCGGATCCGGCGGCCTCGGCGGTCCGGGGGGCCGGCGCGGCCCGGCGGGCCCGGCCCGGACGGGGAACCGGGCGACGCAGCGGAGGGGCGGCCGGCTCCGGCACGGCCTGCACCGCGGCGACGAGCCGGTCGAGCACGGCGTTCGGGTCGGCCAGCCAGGCCGGCAGCCACACCCGCTGCACGGCCGGCCAGCCCAGCCCGGACAGCACCTCGGCCGGCAGCGCGTCCCGGTCGCCGACGGTCCGGCGGCGGAACCAGGCCGGGCCGTCCAGCAGCACCGCGAGCACCGGCGCGTCCGGCGCCGCGGCACGGGCCACGGTCAGGTCCAGCCGGAACGCCGACAGCCCGACGTCGGTGCGGACGACGAGCCCGCGGGCACGCAGCGCCGCCGCGACGTCGTCGCGGTGCCGATCACCGGCTGCGTCCGGCCGGGCGTTCCCGGGCAGCGCGTCGGCGCCGAGCGCCGCCAGGTCCAGGTAGCCGCGCAGCTGCCGGAGGCCGACCGACACGGTGTCCTCGGCGCGCAGCTGCTCGGGAGCGAAGGAGCTGAAGACGACCACCTGGCGGCGGGCCCGGGTGACGGCGACGTGGAGCCACCGGTCACCTCCGGCGCGCCCGAGCGGACCGAGGTCCAGCGGCGGCACACCGCCGGCGGTGGGGCTGGCGCCGAGGGAGAGCAGGACGACGTCGCGCTCCTCGCCCTGCGCCCGCTCCACGGTGCGGACGACGAGGCCGTCGGTGCGCTCCAGCGCCGCGGTCACCCGGGCGTCCCCGCAGTCGCGCAGCAGCTCCTCGATGTGCGCCCGCTGCTGGTCGTGGACGGCGAGCACACCGATCGAGGGCAGCGCGGCGGGCGAGGCGTCGAACCGGCGCAGCACCTCCGACACCACGGCGGAGGCCTCCACCGGGTTGGTGCCCAGCAGCGCGGCCCGCCCGGAGCGGTGGAACGTGCCGCCGACCTGCACAAGCGAGATGCCGCGACCGTCCGGCCCGGCGGACGGGCGGGCGGGTCCCGGCGACGGGAAGGAGGACAGCCGGTCGCCGTAGTGCCGGGCGTTGGAGAAGGCGATCAATGACTCGTCCTGGCTGCGGTAGTGCCAGGTCAGCTCGAATCGCGGCACCCCGGCCCGCAGGCAGGCGGCGAGGACCGACTCCCGGCCGGTTCCCGGAGGGGGCAGCTGGGCGCTGTCCCCGACGACGACCGCGCTGCGGCCCCGGGCCAGCGCCCCGACCGCGTCGGCGACCCGCAGCTGGGCGGCCTCGTCCAGGACGACCAGGTCGAACAGCTCGCCGGCGGCCGGCAGCCACCGGGCGACGGCGTCCGGGCCGGCCAGCACGCAGGGCACGGCCGCGCCGGTCGGTGCCCCGTGGGCGGCGAGCGCGTCGGCCGGCAGGACGGCGGCGAGCTTCCGGCGCACCGCGCGGGAGGCGGTGCCGAACCGGGCCACCGCCTGCTCGTGCCGGGCACCGTCGAACGCGCCCAGCCCGGTGGCGGCGCGGCGCTCGGTGGCCGAGGTCTCGGCGACCCCGCGGTCGAAGGCGCGCACCGCGTCCTCGGCCCGGATCGCGCCGGTCAGCAGCATCCGCCGCGCCTCGGTCAGCCCGGCGGCGCGCAGCGGCTCGAGGGTGTCCAGCAGGCTCACCCACCGGCGCAGCGACAGCGGGTGGGCGTACTCGACCCCGCGCTCGGGGCGGGTCAACGTCCAGCTCAGCACCAGCCCGTTCGCGCCGCTCCAGGCCGCCAGCTGCGCCGAGCTGGTCGAGCAGGCCGCCATCAGGGCCGACACCGCGCTCCGGAGCCGGACGACGAGCTCGGCGTCGTCCGCGTCGGCGACCGGCCCGGCGGACAGGAACCGGCGCGCGGCCCGGCCGAACCCGTGCGGATCGGCGCCTGCGTCGTCGACGGCCGCGGCCGCCCGGCGCAACCAGGCCACCTCGGCGTCGAGCAGGAACCGGTCGCCGTCGTAGAAGGGGTTCCAGCCGGCCGGCACGCGCAACCCGGGCACGGCCGTGGCGTGCACCGCGGTGGCGTGCACCGCCGCCTGGATCCGGCGCAGCGCGGCGGTCAGCTGCGGAACGTCGCGGCGCCGCAGCCGGGCCTCCGGCAGCAGCACCGCGCGCAGTGCCGTCCGCACCGCGCCCAGCTTCGCCCGGCGACCCGGCCACCGGGACGCGGCGGCGGTCTGCGCGTCCAGGAACAGCCGGCCCAGCGGCAGGCCGAGGGCGGCGGGGGTCGCGACGTCGAAGCCCGGGTGCGCCGTGCCGACCAGGGTGGCCACCTCGCCGGTCACCTGCGCGGCCGCGGCCGCCCACCGCGGTGTGCGGACCTCGTCGAGCAGCTCGAGGGTCACCTTCGGTCCGGACAGCAGGTGCACCAGGGTGTCCAGGTGACCCGGGGTGTGCGCGGCGCGCAGCACCGCGGCCAGCGGGCCCGCGGCGGGCAGCTCGCGGAGCACCCGGTCGACCTGCACCGCGGCCTGCTGCACCGCGGCGATGTCGATCCGCACGGTGTCCAGGAACGCCCACGGATGCCCGGCCGACGGGCGGGTGAGCGCGGCGATGTCGGGCAGCAGGGCGAGGGCGCGGCGCACCGCGGTCATCGTCGGCGCGGTGGCCCCGGCGACGAACGCGGCCGGCACCGGCAGTGCCGGAACGCCGGTTCCGGCGGCGAGCACCCCGGTGCGGGCGGAGTAGGCGGAGCAACCCGCGCCGTTGGCCGCGTGCAGCCGCTCGGCGTACCGGGCCAGCTCGCGGCCGGCGGAGCGGCGCTCGGCGGTGGCGGCGGCCAGCTCCTCGCGCTCGGCTGCGACGCCGTGCGGCAGCGTGGGGGTGGTCGCGACCTCCGGCCGGGCGCGGTCGGGCAGCTGTCGCGTGAACGGGCCCATCCCGACCGTGTCCAGCCGCCGGGCGACGACGTCCAGCGCCGTCTGCGTGCCGGCCACGACGAGCACCCGCTTGCCGTCGGCGACGGCCCGGGCCACCAGGTTGGCGATGGTCTGGGACTTGCCGGTACCCGGGCCGCCGTCCAGCACCAGGGTCCGCCCGGCTCGGGCCTCGGCCAGGGCCCGCAGCTGGCCGGCGTCGGCGGGGAGCGGGCAGCCGGCGGCGAGCTCGTCCAGATCGGCGTCGGCCGCGGCGGCGGGCACCGGGTCGTGGAAGGGGGCGTCGGGGGAGTGGGCCAGGTGGGTCACCAGCGGGGAGGCCGCGAACTGCGGCCAGTGCCGGTCCAGGTCGCGCTCCAGCCGGTACCCGGCGGTCGGGAGGACCGCGAGGTCCACGGTGGGCTCGATCCGGAACGGCAGCCCGCGCTCGGCCAGCGCCGCGCGCACGGCCGCGAAGGCCGCCGGCACGTCTGCGCCGTCCGATGCCGGCCCGGCCAGGCCGGGGACGGTCAGGCCGAACCGCCGGTGCAGCAGCTCCAGCAGGTGCCCGTTGGCCGCGGCGCCGCCGGACGGATCGGCGGTGAGCCGGTACCCGGTGGGCCCGGCCGGGGTCAGCACGACGGGCAGCAGCACGAGCGGCGACCGCAGCCGGCGGCCGTCCAGCTCCCAGTCCAGGGTGCCGAGGGCCAGCTGCAGCGATGCGGCCCCGGTTCCCCCGGTCGCCGTCCTGGCCGCGTTCGCCAGGGTGCGCAGCCGCGGCAGATGGGCGGCCTCGGACAGGGCGGTGTGCGCGGTGCGCCGCTGCAGCAGCAGCTCGGTCAGCTCCTCGGCCGGCAGGTCGCCGGCGGTCCGCCGGCCGCGCTCCCGGGCCAGGACGTCCATCCGGTCGCCGGGCAGCAGCGTGAGCGGGGCGCCGGCGCGCAGGAGGTCGGCGAGCGGCGCCGGCGCGTCCGGCGGCAGGGTCAGCGGCAGGCCGGCCGTGTCCGGGCAGTGCACCAGCGGATTGGCCGCACCCAGGTCGAGCAGCTCGTCCGCCCACTGCTGCACCCGCGCCGGCAGCCCCGGGCGCGCCCCCACCGACGGCCTTCCCGAGGCCGTTGCCGTCGCTGGATCCGCGCCGGCGGCGGAGCCGGCCGGCGGCAGCGGCCGGACGCCGATGGTGCGGGCGAGATGCACGTCGGTGACGCCGAGTACCCGGGTCAGGTCGCCGGTCAGCCAGGCGGTGTAGGGCGTCCGGTGCAGGTCGTCCCCCGGCCGGCCGCGGTCGGTGAGCAGCGCGGTCTCGACCAGCCGGATGCGGCCGAGTTCGACCTGGCGGACCAGGCCGGCGACGTGCGTGGTCGGGGCGCAGTCGGCAGCGGGCTCCTCGCGCCAGTAGCCGAGGAAGGCATGCGCTCCTTCCGCCCCCTCGGTCAGCCACACCAGCGGCCGGACGCCGGCCCGCTCGCAGGCGGCGGCGAGCACGACGGCGGTGTCCAGGCAGGTGCCGGCCCGGCCGTCGAGGACGTCGCCGGGGGTGCGCACCCGCTGGCCGGTGTCCGACCAGCGGGCCGGCGGCTCGCAGTGCCGGATGCCGCGGCGGCGCATCGACCCGGCGAGCGCGGCGACGATCCGGTCGATCCGGTCCGGGTCGGCCGCACCGGGCCGGAAGCGGGGGTCGCCGTCGGGCTCGGGCAGCACGCCCGCGGCGTCGGCGAGCAGACCGGCAACGGCCGGGTGCTCCGGCTGGACGTGCGCGGCCAGCAGCTCCAGCGCCAGCGGCAACGGGGTGGCCAGCCAGCCGGCTGCGGGCAGCACGTGCACCGGAACCCGCCGCTGGGCCAGCAGCTGCCCCGCCGACTCGACCTCGACCCGGATCCACCCGGTGCGTCGCTCCTGCACCTGGTGCAGGGTTCCCGGGTCCAGCGTGGGTCCGACGTCCGAACGCACCGCCGTCCGGCCGGCGGTCAGCTCGATCCGCAGCTCGACCGGGGTGCCGAGCGCCCCGCCGGCGTCGCCGACGCCGAGCCGGACGACGGCGGGGCCGGTTATCCCGCTGGTGAGCAGGAGCCGCGAGACGACCGGGACGGCGGCGCAGGCGAGTGCGGAGCTGAGCACCGGAACGGTGGTGAGGTCGATGCGGACGCCGCCGGGGGCAGGGGCCGCCGTCGGTTCGGGAGCCGGAAGCCGGTCAGCGGTGTCGCCCATGGTGCGTGTGTACCGGCTCGGACGGACCGGTCCCGGCAGGCTGGACGGACCCGTGAGGTGCTTGTGACGGCTGGTGCCGGGGAGGGTCCGGGGGCTCCGGCGGCCGGCGTGACCGCCGGCCGAAGGCCGCATCCGGCCGGTGCCGGCGGCGGGGTCAGAGCAGGGCGAGCTCGCTGCACATCGGGCAGAGGGAGTCCACGACGGCGGCCTCCGGAGGCCAGGGGACCTCCTCGTCGCGGGCGACGTAGGCCCCGCACAGGGCGGTGCGGGCAGAGGTGCGGCCGGTGGTGCCGATGGTGGCGTGCGCCGGGCCGATCAGCCGCGGCGTCGGGCCGCCGGCGGCCGTCATGGACCCGACCATCATCACGGCACGGGCCGTGCGGTAGGTGAACCCCATGCCCGAACGTTCGGCAGCCCGGCCCGGAAGTACAGGCAACCCGCGCTCCGCCGACGACGGCCGGACCCCGGGCGCCCCACCGGTCGCAGGGACCCCAGGGGTACCGGGTGGATCAGACGTCGAAGCCGGCCCGGTCCACCTTGCGGTGGAACCGGTCGCCGAGCTTGCCGCCGAGCACCGCGCCGAGCAGCGTGACCAGCAGGACGGCGACCAGCGCGATGATGCCGGCGGTGGTCGCGGTGCCCTCGTCGATCGGGATCCGCGGCAGGTTCAGCTGGGCGAGGATGTTGTACTTCGCCCCGAACACGGTGCCCAGGATGGCCAGCACGATCACCACGACCAGCCCGATCACCCACACCGCCAGGCCCTGCCGGACGCCGTCGAAGCGGGCCATCCGGCCGGCCACGTAACCGCCGGCCAGGTAGGACAGGAACAGCACCACCAGCAGCGCGATCCCGCCGCCGATGCCGATGCCGCCGGCGGCCCGGGTCGCCTCGCCGGCGGAGGGCACGCCCTGGGTCAGGCCGATGGCCACGCCGGCCGCGGAGATCAGCGCGAGCAGCAGGACGGCCAGGCCGTTGGCCGACAGCCAGCCGAAGAAGGCGGCGCCCCACTTGATCCCGCCGAAACGGTCGTGCTGGGCGGCCACGGCGTCGCGGCCGGGGCCGCGGGACGGGCGGGCGCCGGAGACGGTGCTGCGGTCGTCCGGGAAGGCACTGCTGGCCATGGTGGGTGCTCCTGGGTCGGTGTGCTGCTGAGACGGGGAAGTGCGGGCTTTCGGGCGGTGATGGCCGCGCGGAGCGCCGGCCATCACCGCCCGAAAGCCCGTACCCCGGTTACCGGCGGGTGCTGTCGACGCCGTCGGCCTCGATCTGCTCCTTGCGCACGGAGTCGGTGACGGTCTCCTGCTCGGTGACCGTGTCGACGTCCAGCCGCACCCGCTCGACCGGCACGGCCTCCTTGGCCACGACCGGGCGCTCGGTGCGCAGCACGACCTCGTGCTCCTCCTCGGAGATGTCCGGGCCGTCCAGGGCGTCGCCGATGTTCGCGTCGGTGATCGGCTCCCGCTCGATCCGGACCTCCTCGTGCGAGACCGGCACGGTCTGGGTGACCTGCTCCTCGACGACGTACTTGCGCAGCCGGGCCCGGCCGGCCTCGACCCGCTGGGTGCCGACCCGCAGCTGCTCCTCCGAGCGGGTCATCGCGTCGTCGGTGGTCGGGCCGGAGGTGTCGTGGCCCACGGTGCCGTGCCGGTTGGTGTCCCGGTCGGTGCCCACGTAGCCGGCGGTGGTGTCGGTGTACCCGGCGGTGGTGTCGGTCTCGCTGTCGAAGCCGTTGCCGACGCCGTAGTAGCGGTACAGCTCGGCCTCCTCCTCGGGGGAGAGGTGGCCCTGCTCGGCCTCGACCCGGGGAGCGTCCTTGATCCGGGCCTTCTCGTAGGGCACCCGCAGGCTGTCGCCCATCAGCTCGGCCTCGGCCAGGGGCACGAAGCTCTCCTGGGTGCCGAACAGGCCGGTGCTGACCGTCGCCCACTCCGGGCGGCCGGTCTGGTCGTCGAGGTAGACCTGGCCGACCTTGCCGAGCTTGCTGCCGTCGCTGTCGACGGCGTTGGTGCCGATGATGCGCTGGACGTCCTCGGTCGTGATCATGCGGGGGCCCTCCGGTGGGTGGACTGTCGGTGGTGGGCGGCACGGTTGCGCGCTGCCCTGTGTCGCCGTCTGGGTGCCCCTCCGTTTACGGTGTAAACGGGCCAGCTTCGCATTTGTCGGCCGGTGGGACGCCGGGCCGGACCGGCAGCCTCACAGCTCCAGCACGGCACCGTCGTCGGAGCCCTTCGCCTCGTGCAGCACCTGGGCCAACCGGTCCAGCAGGTTCTCCAGCGCGTCCTCGAACTCGGCGGCCGACTTGTTCTGCGACAGCAGCGGTTCGGTGCGGGCCAGGGTCGGGAAGCTGCTCAGGTCGGTGCGCGCCCGGGCATCAGGGTCGCCCTCGGGCAGGTCCAGCAGGCTCACCTGGGCGCCGGTCTGGGTGACCTCGAGCAGCAGGTGGCCGAGCAGGAAGCTGGAGTAGGCCCGGTAGGCGGCCACCGCGGCCTGGTCGGAGAAGCCGCTCGCGCGAAGGGTGCTGAGGAAGGACTCGACGATCCGCAGGCTGCGCAGTGGCGGCCGGACCCACGGCGCGGCCGGCGGCCGGCTGGCGACCAGCGGAAAGACCGCCGGGTGGTCCAGGGCGATCCGGCGCACGCCGTGGGCCAGCCGCACCAGGTAGTCCTGCCAGCCGCTGTGCACCTCGATGTAGAGGTCGTCGCCGTCCTCGTCGTCGAACAGCGTCTCCACGACCCGGTCCACCACGCCGTCGAGCAGGTCCTCCCGGCCGGGCACGTAGCGGTAGAGGGCCATCGCCTCGACCCCCAGCTGGGCGCCGAGGCGCCGCATGGTCAGCGCGGCGAGGCCGTGCGCGTCGATGAACTCGATGGCGGCGGCAAGGATCCGCTCGCGGTCCAGGCCGGCGGGCCGGGTCAGCCGGGCCGCTGCGTCGCTGCCCTCGGTCACCGCTACCAGGTCCGGATCCCGCTGGTCGTCACCCTGCGCCACTACTGCTCCTCCGCCCACCGTGCCGCCGCCGCCGGTGCCACTGTCCTCCCCGGAAGCCGGTGCGGGGTGCGCGCCGGCGCCCGGCTCCTGCCGGACGCGACCGGCGGCGAGCGGCAGTGTGACGCGTTCCACTGCTAGCAATGTGCTTGCTGTAGTTAGCGCGGCGCGTTTTCGGGGCATGGTGGAGGTGTCAGGTCATCCCCTTCTGCTTTGGAGTCCTTCTTGACCGACACGACCCCCATCGTCCACCAGCTGCGCGCCCTCCTGCTGCTCACGCAGACCGAGGAGCAGGTCGCCCGGGTCCGCATCGGCCAGGCCCGGACCGACGCCGTCCGCCGCGAGCTGACCCAGAACGCCGACCACGCCGCGGAGCGCACCCGCGCGATCACCGACGAGCTGCGCCGCCTCGGCGGCGTCCCCGACGTCGTCACCCCCGCGCTGGGCCGGCTCAGCGCCGTCGTGAAGAGCGCCCTGGAGCAGGCCGAGCCGATCACCGAGGCGCTGCTGCAGGACCTGAGCCTGGAGCACCAGCTGCTCGACCGGGCCACCTACCTCAAGGTGCTCGCCGACACCGCCGAGCAGCCCAAGGTGCGGGCCCTCGCCGAGCGGCTCATCACCGCCCACTCCGCCACCGTCGAGTGGCTGACCGTCGTGCTGGCCGAGGAGGCCCTCGGCGGCCCCGCGGCCCTGCGCGCGACGCCGCTGCAGCGCGCCGCCGGTGGTGCCACCCGGCTGGTGAACCTGCCCGTCCGGTTCGCCACCAACACCGTGAACCGCGCCGTGGACACCGCCCAGCAGGCCGGTGAGCAGACCACCGGCACGATCTCCGGTGTGGTCGACAACGTCGTGGACAAGGCGACCTACTTCACCGGCGCCGTCCGGGAGACCCTCACCGTCGGCCGGGTCGCCTCGCTGCGGCGGGCCGAGCGGATCGCCAAGCGGGACGGCAACAAGTCCGCCGCCGAGGCCGTGGCGGCGACCCGCCGCGAGCTGGGCGACGTGACCGCCGACGAGCTGCCCATCAAGGGCTACGACTCGATGGCCACCGCCGAGATCGCCAAGGCGGTCAAGGAGCTGGACGACGCCCAGGACCTCCGCACCCTGATCCGCTACGAGGAGACCCACAAGGCCCGCGCCAGCGTGGTCAGCGCCGCCCAGGCCCAGGTGGCCCGGCTGGCGAAGGAAGCAGTCGGCGTCAGCGAGTGACCCCGGCTCCACCGTGTGACGGCTCCACCGCGTGACAGCTCCCCCGCGTGACTGCTCCACCCCTTCGGCAGGGCCCGCACCCAGATGGGTGCGGGCCCTGCCGTACGTGTGCCGTCCCCCATGTGTGCCGTCCCCCATGTGTGCCGTCCCCCATGTCTGCCGTCCCCCATGTGCCAGGTCGCCGTTGCGGGCCGTCCCGGCCCGGGCACGAAGCGCCAGCGGACGACGGCCGGTCGCCCGGCCGGGCCGGAGAGGAGCGTCACAACCTGTTACCGCCGCCGGGAAAGGGGCATCCTCGTCGGTCATGAGCACCGTTCCGGAGGTCGCACCCAACATCCCCGAGGTGCTGGTGCACGAGTTCTCGCTGGTCGCCGCGGTCACCCGGCTGGACTTCCTCAGCCGGCGGGACAACCACGTCGTCGACGGGCCCAACGATGCCGCCGACGACGCCGACGACTGGGCCGGCTTCAAGGCGGCCACCACCTCCCTGGACGCCGACGAGGCCCTGGAACTGCTCGCGCTGGGCGTGGTGGTGGCCCGCAAGGCCCATGACAGCCGTCCCGCGGGCATCCGCGCGGCGCTCCGCGGTGGGGCCGGCTGGACCGAGATCGCCGCAGCGCTCGACCTCGCGCCCGCGCAGGCCTGGGACGAGTACACGTCCTGGCTCGACGCGCAGGAGGCGGCAGGCGCCGCCGGGAGCCTCGGGGCGCTGGACCCCGCGGCCGTCGCGCGCGCCCGCGAGCTTGCCGGGCCCCGTCCCGCCGGAGACTGACCCGCCGTGCGCGGGCGGGGCCTCAGCGGTGCAGGACGGCGAAGGTTGCCACCGCGTGCACCAGGGCCGCGCCGTCCTGCTCGATCTCGGCCTCGCAGACCGTCAGGTGCGCACCCTGGGTACGCACCCGCGCGGTGACGACCACCGTCCCCGGCGCGCCCGGGCGCAGGTAGGTGACGGTCAGCTGGCTGGTGGCCGGGACGTCGTGCTCGCCGGTGGAGCTGCGCACCGCCTGACCCATCGCGGTGTCGGCGAGCGTGGCCAGCACGCCGCCGTGCAGCGTGCCGGCCTCGTTGAGGTGCTCGTCGGTGACGTCCAGTGCCAGGCCGGCCCGGCCGTCCTCGGCCCAGCGGTCCCGGGCGCCGATCCGCCCGGCGAACCCCGCATCCTGCGTTCCTGGTGACATGCGGTGCCGGTACCCGGGCGCCGGGCGGTTCCACCGGATGGATCTGCGGTCAGCCGACCGGCGGCCCGGGTGGTGGAATGGGCGCAACCACGACGGCGAGTGGACGGCGAGGGGACGAGGAGGCCGGCATGCGGCAGGTGACCCTGGCCTACGGCCACACGGGACTGTGCGTACAGGTGCCCGACGACGCGGCCGTGATCACCCCGGTGCCGCACGCCGCGGCGGCGGACGTACCGGCCGAGCTGCGCCGGGCCCTGCGCGAACCGGTGTCCGGCCCGCCGCTGCGCGAGCAGGTGCACCGCGGCCAGACGGTGGCGATCTCCGCCTGCGACGGCACGCGGGCCCAGCCGCGCCACCTGATGATCCCGGCCGTGCTGGAGGAGCTGGACGGCGTCGTCGACCTGGACGACGTCGTGATCCTGGTGGCCACCGGCACGCACCGCGCCAACACCGAGGCCGAACTGCGCGCCATGTTCGGCGACGCGGTGGTCGATTCGGTGCGGATCGTCAACCACGACTCCCGGGCCGGGGACACCCACCGCTGGATGGGCACGTTCGGCGACGGCGTCCCGGTCTGGCTCAACGAGCAGTGGGTGGACGCCGACGTCCGGCTGACCACCGGGTTCGTCGAGCCGCACTTCTTCGCCGGCTTCTCCGGCGGGCCGAAGATGGTCGCCCCCGGGCTGGCTGCGCTGGACACCGTGCTGGTGCTGCACGACGCCAAGCGGATCGGCGACCCGCGGGCCACCTGGGGGGTCACCCAGGGCAACCCGGTGCACGACGACGTCCGGGCGATCGCCGCCGCCACCGGCGGCGTCACGTACTCCTTCGACGTGGTCCTCAACACCGCCCAGGAGGTCATCGCGGCCTTCGGCGGCAGCGACGTGCTGGCCATGCACGCGGTGGCGATCGAGCGGGCGCGGGAGGTCGCGATGGCCCCGGTCGACGCGCCGTTCGACGTCGTGGTCACCTCCGGCGCGGGCTTTCCGCTGGACCAGAACCTCTACCAGTCGGTGAAGGGCATGTCCGCGGCCGCGCAGGTGGCCCGGCCCGACGGCCTGATCGTCTGCGCCGCCGAGTGCGCCGACGGCTTCCCCGACCACGGCTCCTACCGGGAGGTGCTCACGTCCGCGGACTCCCCGGAGGCGCTGCTGGAGCTGATCGGCGCCCGGGAGAAGACCGTGCCCGACCAGTGGCAGGTGCAGATCCAGGCGCGCATCCAGTCGGCGCACCGGGTGGTCATGCACACCTCGCACCTGTCCGACGCCGAACTGGCGGAGGCCCACCTGGAGCAGACCGACGACATCGCGGCGACCGTCGCCGAGGCGGTGGAGAAGGCCGGCCCGGGCGCCCGGGTCTGCGTGCTCCCGGAGGGCCCGCAGACCATTCCCTACGTCCGCGACGCCGGCTGAGCCACCGCCCCGCGGGCGGGCGCGCCGGGAACTACCGTGCCACCCATGACCGTGGAGGGAACCAGGGACGTCGGAACCGAACCGACCGAGGTGCTGGAGTGGTGGCGCAACGGTGAGCGGCACCTCGGGACGGCGCTGGGCCGGCTGACCGACGAGGAGTTCGACGCCCCCTCGCTGCTGCCCGGCTGGACCCGGCAGCAGCTGCTGGCCCACGTGGCCCGCAACGCCGACGCGCTGGTGAACCTGTTGACCTGGGCGCGCACCGGCATCGAGACGCCGATGTACGCCTCGCCCGAGGCCCGGGCGGCCGGCATCGCCGAGGCGGCCGCGCTGCCGGCACCGCACCTGCGGGCCGAGGTGCTGGCCGCCACCCGGCGGCTGGCCGACGCGGTCGCGACGATGACCGGGGAGGCCTGGTCCGCGCCGGTGCGCACCGCCCAGGGCCGCACCGTGCCCGCCGCCGAGGTGCCGTGGATGCGCTGCCGGGAGGTGTGGGTGCACGCCGTCGACCTCGACGCGGGAGTGGGTTTCGCCGACATCCCCGAGGACGTGCTGGCCGCCCTGGTCGACGACGTGTTCCGGATGTGGGACCGCCGCGACCAGATCCCCGACCTGGCCGTCTTCGCCGGGGACCGCGAGTGGGGCACCGGCGCGCTGGCCGTGGCCGGCCCGCTGCCGGAGGTCACCGCCTGGCTGACCGGGCGGACGGCGGGGGAGGGGCTGCAGGCCGACGGGCCGCTGCCGCAGCTGGCCGCCTGGCTCTGAGGCACGCGGAGAATTTTCCGGGCCGGTGTCGATCCGGCCGCCCGCCGTTCGACGTGTCGGTAGCGCGGGGGTTGCGCCGGTCAGCAGGATCGGCAGGCAGCGCCCCGCCGTCCCGGAGGAGATGCAGCGATGCGGTTCATGGTGATCGTCAAGGCCAGCGAGGCGTCGGAGCGGGGCGTGCTGCCCACCCAGGCCGAGCTGGAGGAGATGGGGACGTACAACGAGGAACTGGTCAAGGCCGGCGTGATGCTGGCCGGCGAGGGGCTGCACCCCAGCTCCCGCGGCGCCCGGGTGCGTTTCGACGCGGACGGCGACGCGACGGTGGTCGACGGGCCGTTCGCCGAGACGAAGGAGCTCATCGCCGGGTTCTGGATCCTGCAGGTCTCCTCCCGCGAGGAGGTGCTCGAGTGGGTCAAGCGGGCGCCGTTCCGCGAGGGTGAGCTGGAGGTGCGCCAGGTGTTCGAGGCCGAGGACTTCGGCGAGGCGATGACTCCCGAGCTGCGCGAGGCCGAGGACCGGATGCGGGCCACCGTCACCGGCCAGCAGGGCGCCTGAGCTCGACCCCGGGAGCATCGCCCGGGCTCTGCGGGCGGTCCGGTCGCACTGCGGCGGATCAGCGCCGCCGGGGCAGGGCCAGGGCGGCGAGCAGGCCGAGCCCCAGCACGGCGGCGCTGACGGCGAAGGCCACCTGGAAGCCCGCGGTGTCGGTGAGCCAGCCGGCGACCAGCGGACCGGTGATGGCGCCGAGGTCGGCGACCATCGAGAACACCGCGACGACCCGGCCACCGCGCTGCGGGCTGACGTCGCCGACCACCGCCGCGGGCACGCTGGACAGCAGCGAGGCGCCCAGCCCGACCGTGGCCATCGCGAGCAGGAAGACCGCCGTCTGCGCCGGCAGCGCGAGGACGGCGGTGGCCGCGGTGGCCAGGGAGGCGCCGAGCAGGAGGGAGGGCCGCCGTCCCCAGCTGTCGGCGAGCCGGCCGGCGCGCAGCAGGCCGACCGCCTGGGCCATCGACCCGGCCAGCAGCCCGGCGCCGGCCCAGGCCGCGGTCTTGCCCAGCTCCTCGGTCACGTACAGCGGAACCAGGGAGTTGCGGACGCCGAACAGCATCCAGCCGACCCCGAGGTTGGCCACCAGGGCCGCCAGGTAGGCCCGGGTCCGCAGCGCCGCGCGCAGCCCGCCCGCCGGTGGGCCGGCGCTCCCGCCGGCGGCGGGCACGGCAGCGGGGACGGCGGCGGGCACGCCCGCGGTCGGTTCGGTGCCACCGGCCTGGTCGGCGGCCGAGGCCAGCGAGGACGGCGCACCGGCCGGCGTTCCCGCGGGCACGGTGCGGCCGGGCCGGCCCCGCAGCTGGCTCACCGCGACCGCGCCGGCCACCAGCAGGAAGCCGGCGTAGAGGAAGAACGGCAGGCGCGGCGAGACCTCGGTGAGGAAGCCGCCGGCGGCCGGCCCGGCGATCCCGCCCAGGATGAAACCGCCCTGGTAGGTCGCCGCCGACCGACCCCGCTCGGCCGGCGGGGCGGTGCGCAACAGCAGCGACAGCGCTGCCACGGTGAACATCGCGCTGCCGATCCCGCTGGCCGAGCGCAGCCCCAGGAAGACCGGGAAGGACCCGGCCAGGCCGGCCAGCCCGGTGCCGACCGCCACGACGACCAGCCCGGTCGCGAGCACCGCCCGCTCACCCAGCCGCTCCACCAGCGCGCCGCAGCCGAACGCGGAGGCGAACCGGAAGAAGGCGAAGGCGCTGACGGCCAGCCCGATCGCCGTCGTCCCGACGCCGTAGGAGCGGGCGAACAA
>JAICZD010000291.1 GCA_025933855.1 Modestobacter sp.
CGGCACTGGCCAGCGTGAGGTCGGAGACGACGTGCAGGCTGTGCCCGCCGCCGGCGGCCCAGCCCGGGACGACGCAGATGACCACCTTGGGCATGAACCGGATCAGCCGCTGCACCTCCAGGATGTGCAGCCGGCCGCTGGTGTGCTCGCCGTGCTGGTACCCGTACCGGCCGCGGACCCGCTGGTCACCACCGGAGCAGAAGGCCCAGCCGCCATCGGCTTCGCTGGGGCCGTTGCCGGTGAGCAGCACGCACCCGACGTCGGTGGACAGCCGGGCGTGCTCGAGGACGGCGAGCAGCTGGTCGACCGTCTGCGGGCGGAACGCGTTGCGCACCTCCGGGCGGTCGAGGGCGATCCGGACCACCCCGGCGTCCACCGCGCGGTGGTACGTGAGGTCGGTGAGCTGATCGAAGCCCTCGACCGGCTGCCAGGCGGCCGGGTCGAAGATCTCCGAGACGTCGGTGCGTGCGCTCACGGGGGGAACCTATCCGGCAGCTGCGCGCAGGGCCCGCCGGACCGGCCCCGGCTACCGTCGGGCCGATGCGGGTCGGGACGCTCAACCTCGCCTCCGGCCGCAACGCCGGCGGCCGGTCGGCGGACGCCGCGGGGCTGCGGGCCGCGCTGGCCGGCGTGGACGTCGACGTGCTCGCCGTCCAGGAGATCGACGTCGCCCAGCCGCGCTCCCACCTGGTCGACCAGCCGGCCGAGGTCGCCGCGGCGCTCGGCGCGACGGACTGGCGGTTCGCCGCGACCGTCGAGGGCACCCCCGACCCCTTCCGCAGCTGGGCACCCGCCGACCCGCCGGTGCTCGCCGGCCCCGGCGACGTCCCTCCGGGCCCGCGCTATGGCATCGCGCTGTTCTCCCGGCGGCCGGTGCGGCGCTGGTCGCTGCTCGCGCTGGGCACCGGCCGGGCGCGGCTGCCGATCCACGCTCCCGACCCGCGCACCGGGCGGGGCCGCTGGTGGTGGTTCCCCGACGAGCCGCGGCTGGCCGTCGCCGCCGAGGTCGACGGGTGCACGGTCGTCGGCACCCACCTGTCGTTCGCGCCGCACACCGCCGTCCGGCAATTGGCCCGGCTGCGCCGGTGGGCGCGGGAGCTGCCGGGCCCGGTGCTGCTGGCCGGGGACCTGAACCTCGCCGGCCCGGTGCCGGCCCGGCTGTCCGGGGGCACCCGGCTGGTGTCCGCGCCGACCTATCCCGGCGCCAACCCGCGGCTGCAGTACGACCACCTGCTGGCGCTCGGCCCGCTGACGGCGTCCGCGGCCGACGTCCGGGTGCTGCCGGTCGGCGACCACCGCCTGGTCACCGCCACCGTCTCCCCACCCCCCGGGCTTTAGCCCGAAAAAGTCCCGGGCTTTAGCCCGAAAAAGTCCCGGGCTTTAGCCCGAAAAAGTCCGGGTCAGACGCGTATGCCCCTGCGGGGCGCCAACGGGGATGAGAATCGTGCACGGCCGCCCGTAGAGCCCGCGTTCTCAGTGGTGCCGTGAGCCCGCAGGTCAGACTGGCGCCGGGGCCTCTTGGCACCAACGACTGTTGCTATGAGCACGAGTGTCAGATTCTCGACACGCAGAGGCCCCATGGGCGGTTCCCGTCGGATCGCACAGAAGGGACCTTCGACATGGACGTGCTCGTGGATCGGTGCGCGGGTCTGGACGTGCACAAGGACACCGTGATGGCGGCGGTGCGCAGACCCGCCGCGAACGGGGCCGGCAGGGAGCAGGAGGTGCGCCAGTACCGCACCTTCACCGCGGCGCTACGGGAGTTGCGCGGGTGGCTGGTCGCCGAGCAGGTGACGCAGGTGGCGATGGAAGCCACCGGGTCGTACTGGAAGCCGGTCTGGCACGTGCTGGAGGCCGAGCCGGGCTATGAGCTGCTGTTGTGCAACGCCCAGCACGTGAAGAACCTCCCGGGTCGCAAGACCGATGTCTCCGACGCCGCCTGGCTGGCCCAGCTACTGGAGTGCGGGCTGCTGCGCGGCAGCTTCGTGCCGACCCCGGTGATGGCGCGACTGCGGGATCTGACCCGCTACTCCAAGAAGCTCATCGAAGAGCGGGCGCGGGAGACGCAGCGGGTGCAGCGGGTGCTCGAGGACGCCGGGATCAAGCTGGACTCGGTGGTCTCCGACGTGCTGGGCAAGGCGGCCCGGCAGATGATCGAAGCGCTGATCGCCGGGGAGCGTGACCCGCACAGGCTGGCGGAGCTGGCGCTTACCCGGATGCGCCCGAAGATCCCCGAACTGCGGCTGGCGCTCGAGGGCGGGTTCAGCGACCACCACGCGCTGCTGTTGCGCACCCTGCTGCATCACATCGACCACCTGAGCGCCGCGATCGCCCGCCTCGACGCCCAGGTGGAGGCCGAAGCGGCCCCTTTCTCCGCGGCGATTGATCTGCTGTGCACGATCCCCGGGATCGGCCCTCGAACGGCCTGGGTGATCGTCGCTGAGATCGGCGCGGACATGACCCGCTTCCCTACCGCCGCGCACCTGGCCAGCTGGGCCGGCCTCTGCCCGGGTAACCACGAGTCCGCCGGCAAACGCCGCTCCGGCCGGGCCCGCAAGGGCGACGCGGCACTGCGCACCGCGCTGGTCGAGGCGGCCTGGGCCGCCACCCGGACCCGCAACACCTACCTCGGCGCCCAGTACCAGCGGTTCCGTCGCCGGTTCGGCAGCAAGGGCGAGGCCAAGGCAATCTTCGCCGTCGCCCACACCATGCTTGTCATCGTCTGGCACGTCCTGGCCCAGCAGCGGCCCTACACCGACCTCGGCGTCGACTACTTCACTCAGCGCACAGACACCGAAGCCCACGCCCGGCGACTCGCCCGGCAGATCGAGAAACTCGGCTACACCGTCACCTACCAACCGAGCGCCGCCTGACCTCCCGGAATCACACCGCGGTCGAGCCGCGGCGATGCCACCTGCCCGAGAACGTTGATTCTCGTGTCAGACTCAGACTCAGCGCCGGAAGCCGATGACCTGGACCCGCACGCGCAGCGGCCCCGCGGTCACCACGAGGCCCGTGCCCC
>JAICZD010000133.1 GCA_025933855.1 Modestobacter sp.
AGGTCGTCGGCGTCCCCACCGGTGCCGAGCAGCCCGGACGCCGCGTCGGCGAGCAGGGCGGCGACGGTCTCCCGGGCGTCGTGCTTGTTGGTGCCGACGACGCCGGTCGGCCCGCGCTTGATCCAGCCGGCCGCGTACTCCCCGGCACTCGGCGCCCCGCCGCGCAGCACCCGGCCGGCCACGTGCGCCACGGTGCCGGTGGCCTCGTCGACGGGCAGCCCCGGCAGCGGGTGCCCGCGGTAGCCGACCGAGCGGACCGCCAGGTCGGCCGGCAGCACGTCGAACTCGCCGGTGCCGGTGGCCCGGCCGGCGGCGTCCACCGCCGTGCGTTCCACCTCGATCCCGGTGACCCGGTCGGTGCCCAGCAACCGCACCGGCCGGGCGTGGAAGCGCAGCCGCAGGCTGACCCGGCCGGGGCTGCCGGTGTGCCCGGCCCAGCCGCGCAGCACCGCCAGGTTGCGGGCGACCAGCCGGTCCAGCGCCGCCTCGGCGGCCGGGTCGAGCTCCAGGTCGGCCGGGTCCACCAGCACGGTGGCGTCGGTGAGGGTGTCCAGCTCGCGCAGCTCGTGGGTGGTGAAGGTGGCCTGCGCCGGGCCGCGGCGACCCAGCACCGTCACCCGCTGCACCGGGGCGTCGGCCAGCGCGTCGAGCACGTGCTGCGGCATGTCGGTGGAGATCAGCTCGCCGGGGGAGCGGGACAGCACCCGGGCGACGTCCAGGGCGACGTTCCCGACCCCGATGACGACGACGTCGCGGGCGCGGGCCACCGCCTCCTCCACCCGGGCCCGGTCGGCATCGGGGTGCCCGCAGTACCAGGCCACCAGGTCGGTGGCGGCGAGGCTGCCGGGGAGATGCTCGCCCTCGATGCCCAGCCGGCGGTCGCCGGCGGCGCCGTAGGTGTAGACGACGGCGTCGACGTGCCGGCGCAGCTCGGCCAGCGACAGGTCGGTGCCGATCTCCACGTTGCCGACGAAACGCACCCGCGGGTGGTCCAGCGTGTGGTGCAGCGTCTCGCGCAGCGCCCGCATCTTGAGGTGGTCGGGGGCGATGCCGTGCCGGACCAGCCCGAACGGCGTGGGCAGCCGGTCGATCAGGTCGACGGCGACCGGGACGTCGTCCTGCGACGCCAGCGCCTCGGCGGCGTAGATGCCGGCGGGGCCGGCGCCGACCACGGCCACCCGGAGCGGACGTGTGGTCGGGCCCAGCTCGGTGTCCGGCACACCTGGCATCCTGGCCCCGCCGGTGCCGTGTGCACCAGTTCACCCGCCGCTCCGAGCGGAGTGGATTCGTCGGCGTCAGCTCGACGAAGTCACTCCGCTCACGCCGCCTGGCAGACCGGGCACCAGTAGAGGTTGCGGCCGACCATCTCCTGGGTGCGCACCTCGGTGGCGCAGATCCGGCACGGCAGCCCGGTGCGCCGGTAGACGTAGTGGGCGTCGGCGAGCTGGGCCGGGCCCCGCCTGCGGGCGCGGTCGGCGCGCTCGGTGGTGACGATCCGCCCCTCGCGCACGCCGGCCCGCATCAGCTTCACCAGGTCGGCCCACATGCTTCCCCAGAGCCCGGCATCGACGTCGCGGCCCAGCCGGAACGGGGAGACCCGGTGCCGGAACAGCAACTCGGCGCGGTAGACGTTGCCGACGCCGGCGAGCACCTGCTGGTCCATCAGCAGCGCGCCGATCGCCGTCCTGCTGCGGGCGATCCGGGCGTGCGCCCGGCCCGGATCCGACCGGCGCCGCAGCGGGTCGGGGCCCAGCCGGGCCAGCACCGAGCCCACCTCGTGCTCGGTGATCAGCTCGCAGACGGTGGCGCCACGCAGGTCGGTCCAGACGCCGTTCCCGTCGGCGCCCGGCCCCTCCCAGCGCATCCGCAGCGCACCCTTCGCCGGCGGCGGGGTGCCGGCGCCGGTCGTGTAGGCGCCGTAGAGGCCCAGGTGCACGTGCACGACGTCGCCGCCGAAGCGGGCGAACAGGTGCTTGCCGTAGGAGGTCACCTCGTCCAGCACCCGCCCGTCGACGACGGCCGCCCCGGCGGTGAACCGACCCTGCGGGCTGGTGACGTGCACCGGGCGGCCGGCGAACAGTCCGTCCTGCTGCTGGGCCAGCCGGAACAGGGTGTGGCCCTCAGGCACGGGCGGCTCGCGCGGTCATCCGCTCATCCTCTCGGAGTCGCTCGAGTGCGGAAACCGTCACCTGGGGACTCCGCCTTCCCGGGCGCGGACGGCGTTGTAGCGCTCCAGGGCGACGAGCCGCTCGTGCGCGTGGTCGACGATCGGCTCCGGATAGCCGGCCGGAACGCCGCCGGGCGCCGTCCACGGCTCGTGCACGTGCTTCGGGTCCAGGTCGCGGAGCTCGGGCACCCAGCGCTTGACGTAGACGCCGTCCGGGTCGAACTTCTTGCCCTGGGTGACCGGGTTGAACACCCGGTAGTAGGGCGAGGCGTCGGTACCGGTGCCGGCCACCCACTGCCAGCCGTGGTTGTTGCTGGCCAGGTCGCCGTCCACCAGGTGCTGCAGGAAGTACCGGGCGCCGCGTCGCCAGTCCTGGTGCAGGTCCTTGACCAGGAAGGAGGCGACGATCATCCGCACCCGGTTGTGCACGTAGGCCTCGCCGAGCAGCTGGCGCATCCCGGCGTCGACGATCGGGAATCCGGTCCGGCCGGTCTCCCAGGCCCGCACGTGCTCCTCGGCGTCCGGGTCGGTGTCGTACGGCATGCCCGGCAGCGGGTTGAGCGGCTCGCGAGCGGAGTCGGGCCGGTGCCAGAGGACGTCGGCGTAGAAGTCGCGCCAGGCGAGCTCGTCGGTGTAGCGGCGCACCGCCTCCCCGCCCTCGTCGTGCGCGGCGAGGTCCGCCAGCAGGGTGCGCGGATGGATGCAGCCGTACTTCAGGTAGGCGGACAGGCGGCTGGTCCCGTCGGTCGCCGGGGTGTTGCGGCCCTCGGCGTACCCGAGCAGCCGCTCGTCGCGGAAGCGCTCCCAGGCGGCGTGCGCGGCGCGTTCACCGGCGGGAGGCAGCCGGACGCCGGGCAGGTCGGGGGCGGGCGGTGGTTCCTCGGAGCCGGCGCCGCGATGCCAGGTGAGAGCGACCGGGTCGGCCGCCGGAGCGCGCCAGCCGTGCTCGCGCCAGGCCCGCGCGAAGGGGGAGAACACCTGGAACGGGGTGCCGTCGCGCTTGGTGACCCGGCCGGGGGTGACCAGGTACGGCGAGCCGGTGCGGACCAGCGGAACGTCGCCGAGCCCGCGCTCGACCTCCTCGTCGCGGCGGCGCCCGTAGGGGCCGGTGTCGGCCGAGACGTGCACGCTGGAGGCACCGACCTCGGCGGCGAGCCGGGGGAGCACCTGGGCCGGGTCGCCGGACCGGAGGACGAGTGAGCCGTCGGTCGCCGTCCGCAGGTCGTCCAGGCAGTCGAGCAGGAAACGGCGCCGCGGTGCCCCGGCTGGGCCCCACAGCCGGTCGTCGAAGACGAAGACCGGCAGGACGTCGTCGGCACCGGCCGCGTCGGCGGCGGCGACCAGCGCGGGATGGTCGCCGAGGCGCAGGTCGCGGCGGAACCACAGCAGCGCAGGAGGCATCGGCCGAGCGTAGGAAGGCTCAGGTCGACGCGCTCGACGAGCGGGGGGCCCGGTCGCTCAGTGGTCGGCGGTCGCCAGGCCGAACGTGGGGCGGTCGTCCTCGGTGACGAGGTCGATCTCTTCGGGGTGCTCGTGCAGGTAGTGCCGGATGAAGGAGCAGTAGGGCAGCACGTGCAGCTGCCGTTCGCGGGCGGCGGCGAGGACGCCGCGCACGAGGGCCGTGCCCAGGCCACGGCCGCCCAGCGACGGATCGACCTCGGTGTGCGGCAACGTCATGACGTCGCCGTCGACGTGATAGCTGGCGAAGCCGAGGCACCGGTCGCCTGCCCGCACCTCGAATCGTCCGCGTTCCGGGACGTCGATCACCGTGATGTCCATCGTGCCTGTCCACCTCTCACGCCCGGCGCCGTTGCCGGGGCCCGTGTGTGCTGAGACAAGGTATCCGTTGCGGCACTGGACCGCCCGATTGTTCGACGTTCCACGCCGCCGTTCGGTTCCCGGACGATTGCGTTCCGTGGCGGGGCCGGTCCGGACGGCGGCGTGCGCCCGCTAGCCTCGACCCCGCACTCCCCGGTCGACCTCGGTCGACGAGCCCCCGTAGCTCAGGGGATAGAGCATCGGTTTCCTAAACCGTGTGTCGCAGGTTCGAATCCTGCCGGGGGCACTGTCCGGGGCTGACCGTTGGCCAGGCAACTGGCCGACCGTTGGTCACCGTGAACGAGGGAAAGGCCCCGTCGACACCCGATTCCGGGTGCGGCGGGGCTGTTCTCGTGAGGGTGGGACCGAGTTTGGTCGTTCCGGCGGCACCGTGAAGCCGTCCAGGCGTTCATGAGCCGGGAAAGCGCCCACCGGCCGTTGTCGGGCAGCGGGCGCGCTCGGCGATGCTGTGAACGTGTGGTGAGTCGGGTCGGTCGGCGGAAGACGGCCACGGCCCCGGTGGTCCGGCTGCGCGGGCGTCGCCGCGGCGGGTTCCTGCTCCGCAGCGATGCGGGCGCTCATCTCGGTGCGCAGCCAGCCGTACAGCCCGCGGCTGCCCGCACCACCTGCGCGACCTGACCCCGACCGTGTTCCGGCCGCGGCTCAAGCCGGCCATCTGCGCACGACGTCGCGATGGCCAACCGGTACTACGGCGCTGGACGCGGCCCCACCTTCGACGACGTGCTCGAGCGGGTGCGCGCCTGCGCCGACCTCCTGGACCTGACCCCGGCGCCCTCGCCGGCCGTCACCTGACTCGTAGACCTTTCACGGCCTCCACCCCCGGCCCGTCCGGCGCCACGTTGAGCCGTGTAAGAGCTCCCCCGGAAACGGGTGAGAAGTCCGCCGAAGCCAGCGCTCCGGTGCTGGTCGGAGCAACGGTTGGCACCCCACCGTGAGGCCTCAGGATGTCGCGTTGTCTGTGCGGGCGGCCCCGAACGGGAACGGTTGACCGAAGGTGGTCATGCGGACGCTGGTCGCGCGGACGCCGCCGCGGCCATGGCCTCGAGCGCGATCGGGGGCGGGCTGTGGAAGTCGAACGCACGGAAGAGCACCGCATGCGCGGCACCCATCGCCCTGCCCTGGAGCGCGGTGATCCCCGTGATCATCGGCCGTGGCGGTGGATGTCCGGGGATCCCTGCCAGGTACTGGCCGTGCGCCTCCAGCGAGGCTATGCCGCGCTCCAGCGGTGCGCCGGTCACGTCGACCCCATGGGTGGGCCGGGCGTCGCCGCCGACGAGCAGCCACCGGACGGCGTGCGGTTCCAGCCCTTCCTCGAGCTGCTCGGCGAACACCCAGCGGTTGCCGGCGTCCCGGATCGCATCGAGTGCCGTCAGCCCGGCGACCCGGTGGTCGGCCTGGTTGAGGCCGGCCGTGAACTCGACCTCCCACGACCCGACCACCACGGCGTCCGGCCGGTATTGGCGGATGGCTCGTGCGACGTCTCGGCGCAACGCCAGGCCGTACTCCAGCACCCCGTCAGGATGGTCGAGGAAGGTGACCTTGGTGACGCCGACCGCCTCGGCGGCGCGCAGCTGCTCCTGCGTCCGCAGCTCGCGGGTCCGGTCCGGGGGAGAGGCGTCCATGCCCGCCTCGCCCCGGGTCAGGAGCAGGTAGGCCACGTCGATTCCGCGAGCGGTCCAGGCACCGACGGCCGAGGACGTGCCGTACTCCACGTCGTCGGGGTGCGCTACGACGCACAGCACCCGGGAGAAGGCGTCATCTGCGAACGGCGGCACGCTCAACGCGGCGATCCCGGGCAACGACATGGCGGCAGGCTAGGGGAGACCCGGCTTCGAGTCGCCCGACGAGTCACTGCGGGGTGACCTGTCGGTTCGGGTTCAGGGGGTCGCCACCGGATGCAGCTGAAGGGTCACGCTGCTCCTGCCCAAGCCGGCCCGGAATGCGCCCACGCAGGTCCGCGGGCGTCTCGTCGTGGGCCGCTCCGGGACGCCCCCGCAGGCCGGAGGTCAGTCCGCTGCTCGACGCCGCCTTGTGGGCCGGCCGGCCGGGCCCGCGCTCGGCGGGACGTCACCCAGCGGGCCGCCGGGGTCGACCTGCCCGCCTGCCGGTTCGACGTGGCCGTGAGGGGACCGACTCGTGGGACAGCCGATCGGCCAGATACCGCGCCGCGCGGTCGGCGACCCGTGGCCGGCCCGCTGCGGAACGATCGAAGTCGGGATGTCGGCAGGAAGGGTGAGGGCTCGGCCGACCCCAGCGCAGCCACGGGCTCCGTTTCACGCCGCCCGCGGCGGAGCACTCACGGCTGAGGCGTCGGCCAGAGGAGGCACGGTGGCAACCGGGACCAAGGCGAAGCCGGACGAGAAGCAGTCGGCGAGCCCCTGGCGACGGCTCGATCTGCTGGTCGTGGCGCTGCCGGTCGCGGTTGCCGCCCGGCTCCTCGGTGCCGGACCCGTGGCGGTCTTCCTGCTCTCCAGCCTCGCCGTCGTCCCCCTCGCCGGGCTCATCGGGCGGGCCACCGAGGTGCTCGCCGAGGTGGTGGGAGGAAGCGTCGGCGCCCTGCTGAACGCCACGTTCGGCACGGCAGCCGAGATCATCCTCGGCGCCTTCCTCGTCATCGACGGTCAGATCGCCGTCCTCAAGGCGTCCCTGACCGGGTCGCTCATCGGAAACCTGCTGCTCCTGCTCGGGGTCTCCATGATCGTGAGTGGTCATGACCGCCAGGACGTACCCGTCACCAGCGGAGCGCGCGGCCAGGCCACCATGCTCTTCCTCGCGGTGAGCATCTTCGTGCTGCCGACGATCTTCTCGTTCCGGGCGGAGAGCTCGTCCACCCGCGTGGACGAGGTCAGCGACGGCATCGCGATCGTGCTGGTCGCCGTGTACGCCCTCGCCCTGTTGTTCATGCTCCGCACCCACAAGTCGCTGTTCCGGACCGAGTCGCAGCCGCAGGAGAAGGACGGCGAGGAGGGCGGCAGCTGGTCGACGAAGGGCGCCCTCGTCGTCCTCGGCGTGGCCACCGCGCTGATCGCCGTCGCCGCGGAGATGGTGGCCGGCAGCGTCGAGGAGGCCGGCGCGTCACTGGGTCTGGGCACCGGCTTCCTCGGCTTCATCATCCTGCCGCTGGTCGGCAACGCGGCCGAGCAGTTCAGTGCGCTGAGCATGGCGGCCAAGGACCGGCTGGACGTCGCCGCCGACATCGCGATCAGCGCCAGCCTGCAGCTGGTCATGCTCGTCGTCCCGCTGATGGTCCTGGTCGGCATCTTCGCCGGGCACCACGTCTCGCTCACCTTCTCGGTGCTCGAGCTCGCCGCCCTCGTCAGCAGCGCACTGCTCACCCGCCAGGTCGTCGACGACCGGCAGGGGAACTGGTTCGAAGGAACGATGCTGCTGGGGCTCTACCTGGCCTTCGCGGTGGCGGTCTTCTTCGTCGAGGTGTGACCGCGCGGGCGGCCGGCGCGCGGATGACCCGGCACCCGGGGGTCGAGGACAGCTGGCCGCTGCGGAGCGCCGCGGCGCGGGTCTTGCGATGCTGCGCCGGTGGGAGTTGACGAGGTGCTGGCCGCCAGCCGCTCCGGAGTGCACCGCCTGACCGCGCACCAGGCCGTCTCCGCCGCGGAGCGTGGCGCGCTGCTGGTGGACACCCGCACCGCGGCCCAGCGGCGGCGCCAGGGCGAGCTGCCCGGCGCCGTGGTCATCGACCGCACCGTCCTGGAGTGGCGACTGGACCCCTGCTCCGAGTCGCGGATCCCCGAGGCCACCGGGCACGACCTGGAGGTGGTCCTCGTCTGCCGCCAGGGCTACAGCTCGAGCCTGGCGGCGGCGAGCCTGCGCGCGGTCGGCCTGCACCGGGCCACCGACGTGGTCGGCGGCGTGGAGGCCTGGATCACCGCCGGGCTACCGGTCAACTGCGGCCCCGCCGACGTCCGCGAGTAGCGGGCAGGATCGGTCGGTCCCAGCCCGGTCGCCGGCGGCGCAGCCGCGTCAGGAGTGGTCGCCGTGCCGGCCGAGGGTCTCCACGGCGGTCGCGCCGGGGCGGGTCCACTGGGGCACGGGCCGGCTGGTCGGGCCCCAGGTGGCGTTCCCGTCGGCGTCCGAGCGCCAGTACCAGCAGATCGGCTCGCCGTGCCCACCGATCGGCGCGCCGACCTGCGGGGCCTCCGGCCAGCCCTCGGGGTCGTCCTCCCACGCCTCGCGGCGGCCGTAGGGCGTCATGTCGAGCAGGCCGAGGGACCCGTCGGCCGGCTCGTTGCCCCGGCCCGTCGTGGAGTAGGTGAGGAACGCGCGGTCGCCGTGGCGCAGGTAGCAGACGATGTGCCCCTCCTCGGCGCCGATCGACGCCTCCACGCCGCGGACCGAGTACCAGGGCTGGGTGTAGCCCATGAACTCCACGTAGGGAGCCACTTCTTCCCACCGGCCCGAGGTCAGGACGGCGAAGGAGACGCCGCGGGCGTCGAGGTAGACGGTGTCCCGCATGTGCCAGAGGTTGAAGGTGCAGCCCTCGCACTGCCCCTGGTGCGGGGCGCCGTCGTACCACATGGAGTGGTAGACCACGAGCTCGTCGCGGCCATGGAAGAGGTCCAGGAACGGGACCGGGCCGCCGGGCCCGACGACCTCGGCGGTTCCGTCGACCTCCACCATCGGTAGCCGGCGGCGGCCCGCGGCGATGGCGTCGCCCTCGCGGGTGTGGGCCTTCTCGCGGACCAGGAGCTCGTTCCGGGCGGCCTGCCAGGTGGCCAGGTCCACGACGGGCGGGCGGCCGGGCAGCGCGGTCGTCGGGTCACTCGATGAGGTCG
>JAICZD010000238.1 GCA_025933855.1 Modestobacter sp.
ACCTCAAGGCCTGGCACATGGCCGCCCTGTCGCAGGGCAGCCTCGGCCTGGACGACCTCCCCCCGGAACTCGCCCAGCTGTCGAGGGCCAACGTCGCGCCTTTGGCCCCGGGGTTGGTCCCGCCCGGGGGGCCAAAGTCGCGACTTTGGCCCTTCAGTCGGGGGCGTCGGGGGGCGGTCGGTTGACCTGGTCGGCGTCCCAGGTCACCCGCTGCTTGGGACCGGCCGGTGCCGCCTCCAGGCCGGGAGCGGCGAGCAGCTCGGCGATGCACTCGGCGCTGCCGCCCACGTAGCTGCACACCAGGTCGATGTCGGTGGCGACCAGCCACGCCCGGTCGGCCGGCCACCACAGGTTGGCGCTCTGCTCGTACGGCTCCGCGGCGAAGTTCGCCGTGGCCAGCTCGATGGAGCCGTTGATCAGCCAGAACTCGCGGTCACCGAGGGCCAGGGTGGGGTGGTCGGCGATCACCGCGCCACCCTGGCGGACGCCGAACCAGCAGACGTCGGGCGTGGTGGTGTGCCGGGCGAGGACGGCGGTCAGCCGCTCGGCGACGGGCACCGGCAGGTGACCCCGGGCCGGGGCGCCGTGCCACAGCGGCGCCTGGTCGTCGTTCTCGAAGTACTCCATCGAGCCGGTGATGGACCCCCACTGCATGAGCGGGTGGACGATGGTGCCGTTGGCCGCGGCGACGGCGGACCAGGACACCTCGACGTCCTCGTCGCCGACGTAGCGCACGGCGGGGTGGAAGACCCGGGCGAAGGCCTCGAACCGGGCCGGCACCAGAGAGGCGACGGTCTCCAGCGAGCGGCGGGCGAAGGCCTCGGTGAGCCAGGCGCCGGCGGAGGTGTCCAGGGCAACGGCACGGCCGGCGAACTGCACGCGGGCTCCTCTCGGACGGGCGCGCGCCGGCCGGAGAGAACGGACAACCCCCGGGCTGCTCCGCGGCGCTGGACCCCAGGACAGGGGGAGCAGCACACGGGCCGACTGGACAACGGTCGGCAGCCCGGGGGTCGGGTGACTGTCCGGTTCTCGCTCGCCGCCGTACGACGGACGGGCGGGATGCCGTCGCTCAGTTCCTGTCGGTCCTCGACATCGGCTGAACGGGCGGCCCATCTGGACGGCGGCTAGCGGACAGCCACCTCACGAGTCCTGAACGTATGCAACTTTCGGACCACCTCCTCTCTCGTGTGCCCAGACGGTACGACGCTGCGGAGTCGCTCGGCAACGCGAATTTTCAGCTCTCCGCGGACGGTTCCTGGTAGACGTCCGGAACGCCGTCCCAGTCCGTGTCGATCTGCTCCGCCCGGCACATCCGCTGGTAGCGCCGGTCGCGCAGCTTCAGCAGCACCCCGGCGAGCAAGGCCGCCAGCAGGGTGCCGGTGAGGACGCCGACCTTGACGTGCTCGTCGCGCACCGAGCCCGGTCCGAAGGCCAGCTCGCCGATCAGCAGCGAGACCGTGAAGCCGATACCGCCGAGGACGGCCAGGCCGACGACGTCCGGCCAGCCGAGGTCGGGGTCCAGCTCCGCGCGGGTGAACCGGCTGACCAGCCAGGTGGCTCCGGTGATCCCCACCGCCTTGCCGGCGACCAGGCCGACGACGATGCCCAGCGCCACGGTGTCCGACAGCGCCGCGCCGAGGCCGCTGAGGCCGCCGACGGTGACCCCGGCGGAGAGAAACGCGAACACCGGCACGGCGACACCGGCCGACACCGGCCGGATCCGGTGCTCGAAGTGCTCGGCCAGCCCGGGGCCGGCGTCCGGGCCGCCGGCCGCCTCGCTGCGCACCACGGGCACCGTGAAGGCGAGCAGCACACCGGCCACCGTCGCGTGCACCCCCGACGCGTGCACCAGCGCCCAGGTGACGGCGGCCAGCGGCAGCAGCACCCACCACCATCGGATCCGCTTCTGCACCAGCAGCCCGAACACGGCCAGCGGCACGAGCGCCAGCAGCAACGGCGGAACGGTCAGCGTCGAGGTGTAGAAGACGGCGATGATCGTGATGGCCAGCAGGTCGTCGACGATGGCCAGGGTGAGCAGGAAGGTCCGCAGCGCCGTGGGCAACGCGGTGCTGATCACGGCCAGGACGGCGAGGGCGAAGGCGATGTCGGTGGCGGTGGGGATCGCCCAGCCGGCCAGGGCGCCGTCCCCGGCCGTGCGGTTGACCAGCGCATACAGCACGGCCGGGACCGCCATGCCGCCCACGGCAGCGGCGACGGGCAGCGCGGCCTTGCGCGGACTGCGCAGGTCGCCGGCCACGAACTCGCGCTTGAGCTCCAGCCCGGCGACGAAGAAGAAGATGGCCAGCAGCCCGTCGGCCGCCCACGCGGCCAGGGTGAGGTCCAGGTGCAGCGAGGCCGGGCCGACGGTGGTGTCCCGGATCGCCTCGTAGGCGCCGGACCAGGGGGTGTTCGCCCAGACCAGCGCGATCAGCGAGCCGATCATCAGCAGGACGCCGCCGACGGTCTCCTTGCGCAGGACGCCGGCGATGCGGCTGGCCTCGCGCCAGGAGCCGCGGCCGAACAGGTGGGCGGGGGTGGTCACCGGGCAGCTCCGGGGTGCGGGGTCGTGTGGGACGCTGCCGACCAGACTTCCCGGCGCACCGTCGTCCAGGTTACCGCTGGAGCAGCCGACGGACCCGCTGCGACAGCCCGGCGTCGCCGCGCGGCTGCCCGTCCAGCCGGGTCACCGTCGCGGCACCGCGGATGCCGGACAACAGCCACACCGCGTCCGCCGACTGCAGGTCGGCCACCGTTCCGGGGGAGACCGCGGTCGGCCAGCCGTCGTCCCGTGCCCGCTGGAACAGCCGGGCCTGGGTCGTGCCGGCCAGGATGCCGGTGTCCACCGGCGGGGTGTGCAGCCGGCCCCCGGCGGCCCAGACGACGGTGGACGTCGGCCCCTCCAGCACCCGGCCCTCCAGCGAGGTGAAGACGACGTCGTCGGCGCCGACCGCGTGCGCATGCCGGACGGCGGCCATGTTGACCGCGTAGGACAGCGTCTTCGCCCCGCCCAGCAGCCACGGGGCGGTCGCCCGGAAGCCGGCCGGAACGCCCAGGGAGAGGGGGACCACGGCGATCCCCTCGGTGCGCTGACGCAGCGTCTCGGCCGGCACGGCGGCGAGCTGGGCCAGCAGGGTGGGCGCCGTCCCGTCGCCGAGCCCGCGGGTGAGGAGGAGCCGGCAGGCGGCCTCGACCTCTCCGGGCCAGCCGTCGGTGACCGCGGCGACCACGGCGCGGACGGCGTCGTCCCCCGGGTGGGCGATGTCGAGCAGAGCCGCCGAGCGGCGCAGCCGGGCCAGATGGGGTTCCAGGTGCGGAGTGCCGCCGCCGACGACGTGCACGGATTCGAACACCCCGTCCCCGCGGCCCAGCCCGAGGTCGAAGGCGGTCACCACCGGCTCCCCCGGATCGGCGGTCCGAGCCGTTCCGTCGCGCCAGACCGCCACCCGTTCGCCCGTCACGGGCCCCACCCTGCCGTACGGGGTGCGCCACCCGGCGGCCACCGGCGTCCGCGGAGCCGGAGACCGGAGGAGGCGCCGTCGCGCCGCTACGCCGGTGGGCGGGCGCGTCCTAGGCTCGGCGCGTGTCCGAGCACAGCCCGCACGAGGAGCCGGCGCCGCCGCTCGCCGTGCAGCTGCGGTCCCGCGGCCTGCGGCTGACCAGCCAGCGGCAGCGGGTGCTGGCGGCGGTGTCCGCGCTGGAACACGGGACGCCGGAGGAGATCGGCGCCCGGCTGCGGACCGAGGCCGGACCCGACGGGACCGCGCCGGACACCTCGACCGTCTACCGCACCCTGGAGCTGCTGGAGCGGCTCGGCCTGGTCTGGCACACGCACCTCGGCAAGGGCGCGCCCGTCTACCACGCCGCCGAGCACCCCCACCTGCACGTCTTCTGCCAGGTGTGCGGGGCGATCAGCTCGGTGGACCCGACACTGCTGGACGGCGCGGCGGAACGTCTGGCCGCCGACCTCGGTTTCACCGTGGACGTGGGCCACGTGGCGCTGTCGGGCACCTGCCGTGCCTGCGCCGAGAAGGCCCGGACGGAGCACCCATGACCACCCCTGCACACGGACAGCACGCCGACCTGCAGCCCTCCGCGGCGGCACCCCCACCGGCCCCGGCGGTTCCGCCGACGGCCGGCACGACCCCCCGCTCGCCGCTGCTGGATCGACCGGGCGCGGTCGCGCTTCCCCTGCCCGGAGGCGGCACCGGGTCGGTGGCCGCGCACTACGGCGAGCCGCTGCCCGAGCAGCGCCGGCTGGCCGAGAGCGCCGGGCTGGTCGACCGCAGCGACCGCGACGTCCTGGTCGTGCCCGGCGCCGACCGGCTGAGCTGGCTGCACAGCCTCACCAGCCAGCACCTGGAGAGGCTCGGCGACGCCCGCGGCACGGAGGCCCTCGTGCTGTCGCCGCACGGGCACGTCGAGCACCACGTCGTCCTCACCGAGCTGGCCGGCCGCACCTGGGGCGACGTCGAGCCGGGGACGGGCGCCGCGCTGGTCGAGTTCCTCCAGCGGATGCGGTTCATGCTCCGGGTCGAGCCGGCGCTGGTCACCGGGCAGTGGGCGGTGCTGTCGCTGGTCGGCCCGCACGGGGACGCCGTGCTGACCGCGGCGGGCCTGCCGGTGCCGCACCAGGTCGGCGCGGTCGCCGCCGTCGACGGCGGCTGGCTGCGGCGGAT
>JAICZD010000050.1 GCA_025933855.1 Modestobacter sp.
CACAGAAGGTCGCCGACGACCTGGTCGAGCGCGGCTTCGCCGCCGCGGCCGTGCACGGCGACCTCGGTCAGGGCGCCCGCGAGCAGGCGTTGCGCGCCTTCCGCAGCGGCAAGGTCGACGTCCTGGTGGCCACGGACGTCGCCGCCCGGGGCATCGACGTGACCGGCGTCAGCCACGTCGTGAACTACCAGTGCCCGGAGGACGAGAAGACCTACGTGCACCGGATCGGCCGCACCGGCCGGGCCGGTCACACCGGCGTCGCGGTCACGCTGGTCGACTGGGACGACATCCCCCGCTGGCAGCTGATCAACAAGGCGCTCGGCCTGGACCACAGCGAGCCGCCGGAGACCTACTCCACCTCGCCGTGGGTCTACACCGACCTCGACGTCCCGGAGGCGGCCACCGGCCGCCTGCCGCGAGCGCAGCGCACCCGCGAAGGCCTGGACGCCGAGCAGCTCGAGGACCTCGGCGAGACCGGCAAGCGGCAGCGCGGCGGCCGCTCCGGCGCGGACCACTCCGGCCCCGGCCGCAGCGGGTCCGGCCGTGAGGGCGCTGCCGCGGCCGACGCCGAACCGTCCGTCGGCCCGCGCAAGAGCCGTCCCCGTCGACGCACCCGTGGCGCCGGCCCCGCCGCCGAGGGTGCCGCGGCGGCGAGCGACACCGCGCTGAGCGCACCGGCCGGCGACACCGCTGGGACCGGTACCGAGGGTGCGTCCGGCAAGCCGCGGCGCCGCCGCCGTCGGGGTGGTTCCGGCCGCGGCGGATCGGAATCTGCGGCCTGATGGCAGATGGTCCGTTCCACCACCCCGTTCCCCGAGGGGTGCAACGCTGACGTGGCCGACCCGCCCGGCGCTGCGGGTCTGGGTCTGGCTCGCGGCGACGATGGTGCTCGTCCTCGCCGCCGTCCTGCTCTGGCTCGGTTCGGATGCCGCTGCCACCAGCAGCACGACGGCCCAGCCGGCGGCGACACCGGACGCGTCCCCGGCCGGCCGGCTGGCCATCGGCTGGTCGGCCGAGTCGGGATCGACGTCGGGCCGGGTGCTGGCAGGCGGCAGGGTGCTGGTTCCCGTCGCGCACGGGGTCTCCCTCCGCGATCCGCTGACCGGGCGGGAGGCATGGCACTACACCCGCTCCAACGCACAGCTCTGTGATGCCACGGCAGTCGACGGCGTGGTGGTCGCGGTCTTCCGGACCGCCGACCGGTGCGACGAGGCCGTCGGGCTGCACGCCGGCACCGGTGTGCGCGCCTGGTACCGCAACGTCAACTTCGTTCGAGATGTTCGGCTGCTGAGCACCGACAAGATCGTGCTGACCGTCGCCTCCTCCGGCGTGGCCACCCTGGATCCGGCCGGGGGCAGCACCCGGTCGCGGCACGCCGCGGCGGACGGATGCCGGCTGGTCGGCGCCGGCGCCGGCAGCGCCGGGATCGTCCTGCTGGAACGTTGCAGCGACGACGGCGAACTGCAGGTCGAGCTGCTCGACGGCTTCACCGGCTCGTCGACCTGGACCCGCGCCCTGGACACCGGTGGCGCCCCGGCCCGGCTGGCCGGGGTGGACGTGCTCGTGGACCTCGTGGTCGGCGACCAGCTGCAGGTGCTCTCCCCGGCCGACGGCAGCACGCTGCAGCAGATCCCGCTGCCCGCACCCGGCGCGGCAGGACCGGCCGCCGGGGAGCTCCCGCAGCAGGCCGGGATCGGCGACATCGCTGTGGTCTGGGCCCGCGGGGCCGTCTACGCCCTCGACGGGGCCACCGGCGGGCTCCGCTGGTCGGTGCCGGCGACCGGGTTGCCGGCGGTCGCCGCGACGGCGGACGGCGCCCCGGCCGCCGTCCTGGTCCCGGAGGACGGCGCGCTGGTCGAGCGGTCGCTCGACGACGGCACCGAGCTCGGCCGCTCCACCCTGGCCGCCGACCTGCCGCCCGGCGGCCGGACGTCGGTGATCGGCCCTGCCGTGGTGTACGCGACCGACGACACGGTCCTCGGCCTGCACTGAGGAAGGGCTCCCTTCCCCGCACGCCTCGCACGCTCGGCGGGGGCCGGATCGGCGAGGCACACTCGATCCCATGGTCCTGCCAGGCGGTTCCGAGCACACGGCCCCCGACGACCTCCGCCAGCTGTCCGCCCACCAGGCCACCCGGGTCACCCTCCGGGGCGCCGACGGGGAGCTTGCCGCCCTGGACACCGGGCCGGCGGCCGGCGGCACGGTCCTGCTCGTGGCCGGGTTCACCGGCAGCAAGGAGGACTTCGCCCCGCTGCTGACCCCGCTGGCCGACGCGGGGCTGCGCGCCGTGGCGATCGACCAGCGCGGCCAGTACGAGTCCCCGGGTCCCGACGATCCGGCGCAGTACAGCGTCGAGTCGCTCGCCCAGGACGTGCTCGCGGTGCTCGGGAACCTGCGCGAGGAGTCCACCGGGCCGCTGCACCTGCTCGGTCACAGCTTCGGCGGCATCGTCTGCCGTGCCGCCGTGCTGGCCGACCCGGCAGCGGTCGACTCGTTGACGCTGCTGGGCAGCGGCCCGGCCCGGCTGACCGGGCCGCGGGTCGAGCTGCTGGACCACTTGGCCCCGCTGCTGGCTGCCGGTGGAGTGCAGCTGGTCAGCGACACCCTCGACGAGCTGGCGATGACCGATCCCCGACACCAGGCCATTCCCGAGCCCACGCGGGCGTTCCTCACCGCGCGGTTCCTGCGCAACACCGCCGCCGGGCTGCAGGGCATGGCCGACGCGATGCTGGCCGAACCGGACCGGGTGGCCGAGCTCGCCGCCACCGGGCTTCCCGTGCTCGTCGCGCACGGCGTCGCCGACGACGCGTGGACGCCGGCAGCACAGGAGGACATGGCCGGCCGTCTCGGCGCGCGGCACCGGGTGATCGAGCGGGCGGTGCACTCTCCGGCGATCGAGAACCCGGACCGCACCCTGGAGGTGCTGCTGGACTTCTGGGCCTCCGTCGGGCCCCGGCAGCCCCGACTCGGCGATGCGGCGGAGGCCGTGCGATGACCCGCCCACCGTCGATCGGCGACTTCACCGAGGCGGAGGACCGGGCCGGGTTCTTCGGTCCGGACAGCGTGACCTGGCGGGTGCACGCCGATCCGAGCTTCTCGGTCGGAGGTATCCGCGCCCTGCTGCTGCAGGCGCTGCACCCGGTGGCGATGGACGGCGTGCAGCGGTTCTCGGAGGGTTTCCGAACCGACCCGTGGCCGCGGCTGACCCGCACCGCGGAATACGTGGCCACGCTCACCTTCGGCACCCGGCGGGAGGCGCTGCGGGCGGTGCGCCGGGTCCGTGGCCTGCACGGGCGGCTGGCCGGCGTGGACGCCACCAGCGGCCGCAGCTACCGGGTCGACGACCCGGACCTGCTGCTGTGGGTGCACAACTGCGAGGTCGACTCGCTGCTCTCGGTCGCCCGCCGTGCGGGGGTGCCGCTGACCGACGAGGACGCCGACCGCTACGTCGCCGAGCAGGTGACCGCCGCGACCCTGATCGGGGTCCCGGCGCCGGACGTGCCGTCCTCGGTCGCGGCACTGGCCGACTACTTCCGGCAGGTCCGCCCGCAGCTCGCGCTGACCCCACCGGCCCGCGCGGCCTACGGGTTCATCGTCCTGCCGCCGATGCCCGGCTGGGTGCAGCTGCTCACCCCCGCCCGGCCGGGCTGGGCCGGCCTGGCCTCCCTCGGTGTGGCGACCCTGCCGAAGTGGGCGCGGCGGATGTACGGGCTGCCCGCGCTGTCGGTCACCGAGACGGCGGCCACCGCGGCGGTGCGCGCCCTCCGGCAGACCGCGCTCGCCGTGCCGGCGCGGGTGCGGGAGTCGCCCATCCTGCGGGGCGCCCGCGAGCGGGTCGCCGGACCGGAGCCGTTGACCGCCTGAACTGCCGGTGACCTCCGCCCTGCTGGCCGCTGCCTCCGGACTGGGGCTGGGGCTGTCCCTCATCGTCGCGATCGGCGCCCAGAACGCCTTCGTGCTGCGTCAAGGCCTGCGGCTGGAGCACGTCGCCCCGGTCGTGGGCGTGTGCACCGTCTCCGACGTCGTGCTCATCGCGGCCGGGGTCGGCGGCGCGGGCGCGCTGGTGACCCGGCTGCCCTGGCTGCTGCCGGTGGTGTGCCTGGCCGGAGCGGCGTTCCTGCTGGGGTACGGCCTGCTCGCCGCCCGCCGGGTGCTCCGCCCGGGAACGCTGCAGGCCGGCTCCGGCGGTGCCGCGGCCGGGCTGGCCGCGACCGTCGGCACCTGCCTGGCGCTCACCTGGCTGAACCCGCACGTGTACCTGGACACGGTGGTGCTGCTGGGGTCGCTGGCCAGCACCTTCGGTGACCAGCGCTGGGCCTTCGCGGCCGGCGCGGCCGTGGGCAGCGCGGTGTGGTTCACCGGTCTGGGGTTCGGGGCGCGGCTGCTGCGGCCGGTGTTCGGCCGGCCCGCCGCCTGGCGGGTGCTGGACGCGGTCATCGCCACGGTGATGATCTCCCTGGCCGTGTCCCTGGCCGTGCGAGGCTTGTGGGGAACCTGACCCGGGCGGTTGCCGGGTCAGCGCTCTCCGGCCGAGGGCTGCTGCTCGGGGAGGAAGCTCCAGGTCTCCCGCGGTGGCGCCGCGGCCTGCCCGGCTGGGCAGCTGGGTCGGAAGTCGCACCAGCTGCACTGCCGTCCCGGCACGGCGGGGAAGGCGACGTCGGGCTCCTCCCCGGCGGCCAGCGCGGCGGTTGCCGCGCCGATGTCGGCGGCGACGTCCTCGGCCCGCCGGACGTGGTTGGCCAGGGAACGGTCGGTGTGCTCGAACGCCGCCACCGTGCCGCTGGGCAGGTGGTGCAACTCCACCCGGCTGCAGGGCCGCCGCAGGGTCCGGCGGACGCCGAGGACGTAGGCGGCGAGCGCCGGTGACCCGCGGGCGTCGTCCTCGGTGCTCGGGACCCGGCCGGTCTTGTAGTCCACGACGACCAGTTCGTCGCCGCGCACGTCGATCCGGTCCACCCGGCCGGACAGCGCCAGCGCCCCGGTGGTGGCCGCGACCTGCCTCTCCGTGCCGGCCGGTTCGTCGGCCGGGTCCAGCTCGGTGACGTAGTCGGTGATCCAGCCGGCCGCCGTGGCCTGCCACTGCCGGGACTGCTCGGCGTCCCGGAACCCGGCGGTGGACCAGTGGCCGTAGAGCAACTGGCGGGCGGCCGCGGGTGTGCGCCGCTCGATCGGCAGCTCCCACCACGAGCGCAGCGCGGCGTGCACTGCGGAGCCCACGCTGTTGTGCGCCCAGGGCGGGCCCTTCGGCGGGGTGGGCCGGTCGACGTAGGCGAACCGGTAGCGGCGGGGGCAGTCGCCGAAGGTGGCCAGCTTGCTGGGCGTGCAGGAGAACAGCCGCTGCGGCATGCCGGGCAGGTCGAGCTGCGGCGCGCTCATGACCGACCGCACCGCTGGTCGCGGTGGGTGAGCGGGAGGATCAGCGGCGTGACCACGTGCTCACGGTAGCGGGGACCACCGACAGGACCGCTGGTCTCAGCCGGTGAGCACGGCGCTGCCCGTGCCGGCCGCGAGGATCGCCTCGTACTGGTCCGGTGCGGTGGTGCAGGCGCCGATCGGGATGCGCTTGTTGGCTCCGTGGTAGTCGCTGGACCCGGTGGTCAGCAGCCCGTGGTCGGCGGCCACCCGCCGCAGGTGGTCGCGCTCCTCCGGGGTGTGGTCGGGGTGGTCGACCTCCAGCCCGAGCAGGCCGGTCTCGACCATCGCGACGATCGCGGCATCGCCGACCACCCGGCCCCGGGAGCGGGCCATGCCGTGCGCGAACACCGGCACTCCCCCGGCCGCCCGGATCAGCCGGATACCGTCCCGGACGTCGGTGTCGGCCTTGGCGACGTAGTAGGGGCTGCGGTGGTGCAGCAGGGTGGCGAACGCCTCGTCCACCGAGCCGACGACGCCCCCGTCCACCAGCGCGCGGGCGATGTGCGGGCGGCCGACCACCCCACCGGCGCTCCGCTCGACGATCTCCTCCCACACCACCGGGTGGCCGTCGTCGGCCAGCGCGGTGGCGATCCGCTCGCCGCGGGAGAGCCGCTCGTCGCGCAGCCGGGCCCGCTCCGCCAGGAACGCCGGGGCAAGCGGGTCGAACAGGTACCCGAGCAGGTGCACGCTGATCGGGGGCTGGTCGTCGGGGAACCAGCGGCAGGACAGCTCCATGCCGGGGACGACGGTCAGCCCCGGTGGGCGGGCGAGCTCGGCGGGCCCCCACCCGGCCGTCGTGTCGTGGTCGGTCAGCGCGACGACGTCCAGACCGGCCGCCGCGGCGACGGCCAGCAGCTCGGCGGGCGTGTCGGTTCCGTCGGAGACCGAGGAGTGGGTGTGCAGGTCGATGCGCACACCCCCAGACTGCCGCACCGGTCCTCCGGCCACCCGGTGTAGGGCGCCGGCCGGATCAGCGGTCGCGTCGGGGGGCCGGCGGAACCCGGGGAATCGGGGCGGTGTCCTGCCGCCCGCCCGGCGAGCTGCCCGCTGATCCGCCCGGTGATCCGCCCGGTGGGTTCCGGCCGGCGCCAGGACCGCGGGCCGCCGCCCCGCCGTCGTCCATCGGACCGCCTCCGTCGTCGTCGTCGCCCACCGGCCCGGTCGTGACGTCGTTGCCGAACATGAGCTCGCTGACCTTCCGGTACAGGTCGTCCGCGTGCGGCAGGAAGGTGATCTCGTCCAGCCCCTGCTTCTGGCCGGCCGACTCGAACCGGAAGGTGCCGTATCCCAGGAGCTGGCCGAAGAAGGTCTCCTTCCAGGTCAGATCGGTGATCCGGCGCAGCGGCATGACCGCGACCGTCCGGATGATGACCCCGGAGGTGAGCAGCACCCGGCGGCGGGTGATCAGGAAGTGCCGCACCCACCACTCGCCGACGTGCAACCCCAGATAGCCCAGCGCCCCCAGGGTGGCCAGCAGGCCCAGGGTGCTGCTGACCCGGTTGGCGGGGTCCAGCTGCAGCAGCCAGCCACCGATCACGAGCACCGGCACGCCGCGCAGCACCGGCCGGACCAGGACGGCGGGGTGGCGCCGGGTGGCGATCACCGGCGGCTCGTCGCGGAGCAGGTACTTGTCGGCGTCCTTGCCCCAGCGGGGACGCCGTTGCCGCGGGGCGGACACGGGCCGGCTCAGGCCAGCGAACCCACGAAGGTCGCCAGCGAGGACGCCGCGTTGCCCAGCGCCTGCCCGGCGGTGCGCACGAAGTCCGCGGACTTGTCCGGCGCCTGGATGACGTAGAAGATCACGAACGCGACGGCCAGCCAGGTGAGCAACTTCTTCACGCTCGCACCGATCCCTTCGCCGGGGTGCAGGACGCCTGCGGGGCGGGCCCGCGGCGGCGACGCGACCCGGGCGGGTCACGTCACATGCCTAACAGACGTCCCACCCGGCACAGCGCAGGCGCGCCGGACCCGTCGGACACTGGACGACCACATCGTCCGTCGCGGTCGCCCGCCGGTCCACCGGGCGGGTCAGGAGCCGGGCAGCAGGTGGTCGCTGGGTGGGCCGAGCGGCAGATCGGGGTACACGCGTTCGCGCAGGTCGAGCAGGCCGAGGTCCTCGGCGAGCAGCCACGCCGCGGACGCCGGCCAGGTGACCAGCCACAGCCAGACGCCGTAGGCCTCCCCGACGAAGGCCGCCCGGTCGTCGCCGGTCGGGACCGGCCACAGCGCCGCCCGCTGCCCGGCCGCCTGCACGGCGGCGGTCGACGGGCCGGCGATCAGCGCGCCGGGGTCGACGCCGGGCAGGCCGGCGTATCCGCAGCCGAGGCCGGTGCCGGGCTCCTCGGCGACCAGTACCAGCTCCGCCGAACCGCCCAGCGGTGCCGGCCCGGCGCAGGCCACCACGATGGCGCGGGCGCCGGGTTCCCCACCCCAGGCCAGGCCGGTCACCGACCAGCCGGTCGGCATCGGGTCGGGCACCCAGGCGGGGACGCGGGCGTCCGCGCAGACGGCGGTGATGAGGTCGTGCGCCACGACGGCGGTGTGGTGCAGCGGGGTGACGGCGGCGTGCAGCCGGCACCACCCCTCGCCCGGGGACTCCGGGCGGAGGATCAGCACCTCCCCGCAGCGTGGGCAGACCGCGGAGACACTCATCGCCGCTCACGGTCGACGTTCGGGGCCGCCGCGTCAAGCACGCTGTTGCGCCACGCCTGCGCCGTCGCCCTCCGTGTCCCGCCTGCGCCCCGCCCGCCGCGCCGTCCTCCGGGCCGCCGGTCCGTGGGTCGACGGTCGACCGCGCGATGTGGGCCTGCCGGTGATGGCTCGCCGGCGATGGCCGGTCGTGGGCGGCTGGTCCTAGCCTCGGCGGGTGGCGACCGAACCGGCCGACGTGCACTCGGGCGAGGTGCGATGCGTGGGCGCGGTGATCCACGACGGCGACGGGCGGCTGCTCCTCATCCGGCGCGGCCATGCCCCCAGCCGCGGGCTGTGGTCGGTGCCCGGCGGCCGGGTGGAGCCGGGCGAGACCGAGGAGGAGGCCGTCGTCCGGGAGGTGGCCGAGGAGACCGGGCTGACCGTGCGGGCCGGTGCCCTGCTCGGCAGGGTGCGCATCCCCGGGGACGGCGTCGTCTTCACCGTCGCGGACTTCGCCTGCCTGCCGGCGGACCCGGAGCAGCAGCCGGTGGCCGGCGACGACGCGGACGACGTCGCCTGGGTCGACGGCGCCGGGCTGGCGGCGCTGGACTGCACGCCCGGACTGGCCGAGGCACTCGCCGGCTGGGCCGTCCTGCCCCGGTGACCGCAGCGCTCCGGGTCAGCGGCGGAGCGGCTCCGGGCGGCCTGGCTGCTCACCGCCGCGGCTGTCGCCGTAGGACCGCTTGGGCACCATGACCTTGCGGCGGAACACGCAGACGACCGTGCCGTCCTGCTTGTAGCCGATGGTCTCCACGTGCACCACGCCGCGGTCGTCCTTGGACCTGGACTCGGTCTTGGCCAGCACGGTCGTCTCGCCGTAGATGGTGTCGCCGTGGAAGGTCGGCGCGACGTGCCGGAGCGACTCGACCTCGAGGTTGGCGATCGCCTTGCCGCTGACGTCGGGAACGCTCATGCCCAACAGCAGTGAGTAGACGTAGTTGCCGACGACCACGTTCTTCCCGAAGTCGGTGGTCTCCGCCGCGTAGTGGGCGTCCAGGTGCAGCGGGTGGTGGTTCATGGTGATCAGGCAGAACAGGTGATCGTCGTACTCGGTGACGGTCTTGCCGGGCCAGTGCTTGTAGACCGCCCCGACCTCGAACTCCTCGAAGTACCGGCCGAACTGCATCTGCACGCTCCCGCTGTCGATGAAGACCTTGTGCGTCCGCCGCGGTCGGCCGACGGTGGAGCGGACCGGCGCGGGCGGCACCGCGCTGCGGGAACTCCCCGCCACGCAGCGAACGGTGAGCTGGCGGGGCGGGTGCCGATCCTACGATGACCCGGTGCAGCTGCAGTCGCCCCCCGTTCCGCCGGCGGCGCCCGACGCCGTCCGGCTGCCGCCGAGCGGGCGTCGGTGGCGGCTCGCCGCCACCACTGTCGTGCTGGCCCTCCTGCTCGGCGGCACGCTCTGGGGTGCGGACGACGATTTCCCGTTCGGCCCCTTCCGGATGTACTCGACTCGCGCGGACCCCAACGCCCCGGTCGTCTCCACCCGCGTGGTCGGGCTGACGGGGTCCGGCGCGGAGGTGCCGCTCAGCGGCGGCGAGGTGGGGCTGCGACGAGCGGAGTTCGAGGGGCAGCTCCCCCGGCTGGAGTCGCAGCCGAGCCTCCTGGGCCAGTTGGCCGACTCCTTCGCCGAACGACACCCGGGTGCGCCGGAGCTGGTGAGCGTGCGGGTCGTGCAGCGGCGCTTCGAGCTGCGGGACGGTACGCAGACCGGCGCGTACAAGGACACCGTGCTGGTGACCTACGACCTGGAGAGCGCCCCATGAGCGAGCCGGCGACCTCGATGGCCCCGGCCCGCTCGGAGACGGCTCCGGCGGCGCGGCTCACCACCCGCTGGTGGTTCACCCCGGTCCCGCTGGCCCGGGTCGCGGTGTTCCGGGTGATCGTGTACCTGTTCATCCCGGTCGACGTCCTCCTCACCACCGCCTGGGTGAAGGCGCACGCCGACGTCCCCACCGCCTATTACCAGCCCCTCGCGATCGGTCGGCTGCTGCACCTGCCCACCCCGACGCAGACGGTGGTCCTCGTCGTGCAATGGGCGCTGCTGGTGGCCGCCGTCGCCGCGGCGACGGGGCGTGCTCCGCGACTGCTCGGGCTGATCGTCTTCCTGCTCTACGGGGAGTGGATGGTCATCGCGATGAGCTACGGGAAGGTGGACCACGACCGGATCGCCTTCCTGGTGGCCCTGGCCGTGCTGCCGACCATCGGCCGGGCGCGGTTCCGCGACCGGCGCTCCTCGGAGGCAGCCGGCTGGGCGATGGCCGCGGTGCTGGTGACCGTGATGCTCACCTACTTCCTCGCTGCCTGGGCGAAGATGCGTTTCGGCGGCTGGGACTGGGCGACCGGCTCGACGCTCACCCGGGCCGTCCTCCGCCGCGGCACGGACCTGTCGATGTGGACCCTCGACGTGCCGTGGCTGCTGCCCGCGGCCCAGTGGCTCATGCTCGCCTTCGAGTTCGCCGCACCGCTGATGCTGCTGGTACGCAGTGACCGGGCCCGGACCGGCCTGGTGCTCTTCCTGCTCGGCTTCCACGTCATGGTCTACGCCGGCGTCGGCATCATCTTCCTGCCGCACTGCATCGCCATCCTGTCGATCCTGCCGTGGGAGCGGCTGAGCTCGGCGCGCCCGCCGGTCACCCGGACCCCCGACCCCATGCCGGCCACCGCCGGCGGCTGACCGCCGGTCGAAGCGCGGACATCGGGCAGCTGCGGCGACCGGTGGACACCCCACCGGTCGCCGGGGTCAGAGCATGGCGCCGATCCGGGCGGCCATCTCGGCCTCGTGCTGCTGGTAGGCGGCGGCGACGCTGGTCAGCAGCTGACCCATGCCGGTCAGCGCCTCGCTCACGCCCTGACTGGACAGCCGCCACTTGTCGTACAGCTCGCTGAACTGCACCGCGGCCTGACTGTCGGTCCAGCCCTCCAGCACCGAGCTGTTGATGCTGCTGGACAGCGTGGCGTGCCGGGACGTGGTGTCCGCCGCCTCGCCCTGGCACTGCCCGGCCATCGTGTGCAGTGTCGCGATGTCGACCTTCATGACCCCTCCTCGACCCGGGAGCATCCCGGTCGCCGAGCACGCTAGGACGGCTGTGGCTTCGGTTCCTCCGGCTGTCCACAGGCTCGGGAGCCGTCCACAGGGCGGGGTCGGGTCGCCCGCGGACCCGGCCGGCCACGGCACGATCTCCTCGTGCCTGCACTCGCCGATCCGGCGACCCCCACTCCGCACCCACCGCGTCCACCGGCCGGCCCGCGGGGCGCCCGCGCGTGGACCCTGTGGTCCGCGCAGGGCGCCATCGACATCGAGGTGGAGGCCGCGGACGGCGCGGCCCTCGGCGACGTCCTCGCCGCCCTGCAGGCGCAGGCCGGCCTGCCCGCCTCCGCGCTGTGGTCCGGCTCGACCCCGCTGCCGGGGACGACGCCGTTGGGGACGCCGGCGCTGGCGCACGGCGCCGTCCTCGGCCTGGACCGGCCCGGCCCCCGGCCCGGCCAGGCCGCCTCCGGCGCGCTGGAGCTGCAGGTCGTCGGGGGTCCGGACGCCGGTCGGGTGGTCAGCCTGGGCCAGGGCGACCTGGTCGTCGGTCGCAGCGCCGGGTGCGGCCTGGCCCTCACCGATCCGGATGTGTCCCGCCGGCACGTCCGGGTCGCCGTGGGAGCCGGGCAGGTAACCGTGACCGACCTGGGCTCGCGCAACGGCACGGTGCTGCGCGGCGCGACGGGCGAAGTGCCGCTGGACAGCAGCCCGACGCCGTGGACGGTGGGGTCCACGATGCTGATCGGCGCCAGTGCCGTCCGACTCAGCGGCCCCCGGGGTACGCCGCTCGAGTGCACCCCCGCTCCGGCCGGCCGCACCCATGTCCGGCCGGTCCGCGCTGTCCCGGTCCCGCCCGGAGAGGTGTCGCTCCGGGCGCCGGCGCCGCCGCCGGAACCCACCCGGCGCCGGCTCGGCTGGGTCACCCTGGTCCTGCCCGCGGCCGGCGGCCTGCTGATGGCCTGGCTGATGTCCGCTCCGCAGTTCCTCTTCTTCGCCCTGCTCAGCCCGGTGGTGGCCCTCGGCAGCTGGCTGTCCGACCGGTTGACCGGCCGGCGTCAGCGGCGACGCGCCGGCGCCGACCACGCGGCCGCGCTGGCCCGTTTCGACGCCGAGCTGGAAGCCGCCGTCGCGGCCAGCGTGGCCGCCCTGGACGACGCGCACCCCGATCCGGCACGGCTGGCGGCGGCGGCCCGACGGCGCAGCAGTCCGCTCTGGACCCGATCCCGGGCCGACCCCGACCTGCTGGTGGTGCGGCTGGGCACCGGCACCGGCCCGACGGTGGTCCACCGGGTCGACGCCGAGGGCAACCGGACCGCGGCGACGGCCGGCGGCCTGCCGGTGACAGTCGACCTCGGGGAGGTCGGCAGCCTCGGAGTGGTCGGTCCGCGGACGCGGGTCTGCGCGGTGGCGCGCGCCCTGGTGCTGCAGCTGACGACCTTGGCGGCCCCCGGCGAACTCCGGATCGTGGTCGTGGCAGCACCGCAGCACCTCTCCGACTGGAGCTGGAGCCGCTGGCTGCCGGCGGTCGACACGGTGGTTCCCGGGCAGGAACCGCCCTCCGGTTCCACCCGCAGTCGCCCCGCCGGGCCGCTCGACGACCTCTCACTGGGCGACGGTTCCGGTACCAGGACGCTGGTGCTGCTCGACTCGGCGGTCAGCGCGGACACCGCCAGGGCACTCGGCACGGCCGGCGGGGTGGTGTGCGTCGCCCTGGCGCCGACCGAGAACGCGCTGACCGTGCCGACGTCGGGCTGCGTGATCGTGTCGGGCGAGACCGGCGTCCGGGCTCACTTGCGCGTGCCCGGCCCCCGCGGAGACCGGGAGCTCGCACTGGACGGGGTACCGGAGCCGGTTGCTGCCGCGACCGCACGCTCGCTGGCGGCCCTCGCTCCGCCGGCCCGGACCGGCGGCCTGCCGGACACCGCCGCGCTGGTGGAGCTGCCCAGCGGCGGCCTGCGCGTCGACGCGCAGACCGGAGCCGTCACGGGCCGGTGGGACCGGACCCGCCAGGCGCTGACCTGCACCCTCGGGCACACCGACCAGGGGCCGCTGATCATCGACCTCTGCGCCCAGGGCCCGCACCTGCTCGTCGCGGGCACCACGGGTTCGGGCAAGTCGGAGCTGCTGCGCACCCTGGTGTCGGGGCTGGCCCTGCACCACCCGCCGGAGCGGGTCAGTTTCCTGCTCGTCGACTACAAGGGCGGCGCGGCGTTCGCCGAGGCCGCGGGGCTGCCGCACACCGTCGGCGTGCTCACCGACCTCGACCCGCAGTCGACGGTGCGGGCGCTGCGCTCGCTGACCGCCGAGCTGACCCGCCGGGAGCGGCTGCTGGCCCGGCACGGCGCTCGCGACCTGGCCGAGCTGCGCGCCGAGATCCCGCTGGCCCGGCTGGTGATCGTGGTCGACGAGTTCGCCACCCTGGCCGAGGAACTGCCCGGTTTCGTCAGCGGACTCGTCGGCATCGCGCAACGCGGACGCTCCCTCGGCGTCCACCTGGTGCTGGGCACGCAGCGCCCCTCGGGCGTGGTCAGTCCCGAGATCCGTGCCAACTGCTCGCTGCGGATCTGCCTGCGGACCACCGACGAGAGCGACTCGCGCGACGTGCTCGGGACGGCGCTGGCCGCGGCCCTGCCGGCCGCCCGCCCGGGCCGGGCCTACCTGCGCGCGGGCGGCGCGGCGCCCGTGCTGTGCCAGGTCGCCCGGGTGACCGGTTCCTCGGCGGGGAGCCGGGCCGGGGTGGAGGTGCGGCGACTTGCCTGGCCGCGGCCACCGGAACCGGCGGGGTCGGGCGCACCGGAGCGGCCCGGCCACGGCGACCTGGCCCAGCTCGTCGACGCCCTGCGCCGGCGGGCCCTCGAGGATGCAGCGGAGCCACCGGACCGGCCCTGGTTGCCGGCGCTGCCCGAGCGGCTGCCGGCCGAGGACCTGGACCTGGTGCCGGGAACGACCGCGCCGACCCGGCTGCGCATCGGCCTGATGGACACCCCGGACACCCAGTCGCAGCAGCCACTGGTCCTCGACCTGTCCGACGGGGGTGGGTGGCTGGCCGTCGGTGGCCCGCGGAGCGGCCGGACGACCGCACTGCGCACCGTGCTCCGCGCCGCGGTCCACCAGCTCGCCCCGGCCGAGCTGCAGGTCCACGTCCTGGACCACGGCGGTGGAACGCTCACCGAGGAGGCCGGCCGACTGCCCCATACCGGAACGGCGGTGGGCCGGGACGATGCCCACCGGTCGGTGCGCCTGCTCGCCCGCCTGCAGCTGGAGGTCGACCGTCGCCGGGCGGGCGAGCAGCGGTCGGTGCCGCTGCTGCTGCTGATCGACGGGTACGAGAGCCTGGCGGCGCAGCTGGACGAGGCCGAGCCCGGCACGGGTTCCGGCGCCCTGCTCCGGCTGGTCCGCGACGGCGCCGCGGTGGGGCTGACCTGCGTGCTGACCGCCGAGCGGGCGGTGCCGGGCAGCCGCGTGGCCGCGGCGATGGCCCACCGCCTGGTCCTTCCCTTCCCCGACCGGGCCGACTACGCCGTGCTGGGCGTCGGGCCGCGGTCGGTTCCGGGCTTCCGCCCGCCCGGCCGGGCGCTGGTCGGCGAGGACGCCGCCGAGTGCCAGCTGGCCGCACCGCGGACCGGCGCGCCGATG
>JAICZD010000160.1 GCA_025933855.1 Modestobacter sp.
AGGTTGAACGAGTAGCCGGTGGGCAGCACCAGGCCGACGACGCCGCGCTTGCAGCCGAGCCGTTCGAGCTTCATGAGCAGGCGGGGGAGGACCGGCTCGCTGGAGGAGGTGCCCAGGACGACGAGCAGCTCCTCGCGGAAGTACCGCAGCAGCCGCCACAGGCTCAGGTGGTGCACCTTGGCCAGGATGCCGAGGACGACGACGACGAAGACGATGCAGGCCACGTAGAAGGTGGCGATGAGCATGCCCAGGGAGCCGATCGCGCCGATGCCGTACTTGCCGACGGTGAAGGCCATCGCGCCGAAGGCGCCGAGCGGGGCGAGCCGCATCAGGTAGCCGAAGACGGCGAAGAGCAGGTGGGAGAAGCTGCTGATCACGGTGAGCAGCGGCTGTCCGACGCGGCCGATCTTGCTCAGCCCGAAGCCGCACAGCACCGAGAGCAGCAGGACGGGCAGGACCTCGCCCTCGCTGAAGGCGCCGACGAACGTGGTCGGGATGATGTGCAGCAGGAACTCGGTGACGTTGTTGGGCGGCACGTCCTTGACCGCATCGGCGGCGACCGAGGCGTCCAGTGTGCTGGGGTCGATGTGCAGCCCCTCGCCCGGTTTCATGATCAGCACCGTGGTCAGGCCGATCGCCAGCGCGAGGAACGTGAGGATGTAGAACAGGCCCAGTGCCTTGCCGAGGGTCCGGCCGATCTTGCTGGGGTCGGTCACCGAGGTGATGCCGGTGACGATCGTGCAGAAGACGATGGGCGCGATCATCATCTTGACGATGTTGATGAACAGGTCGCCGAGCACCTTCAGGCTCGCGCCGAACTCGGGGAACAGCTGGCCCACCGTGATCCCGAGGATCACACCGATGAGCACCTGCACGTAGAGGAGCTTCAGGGCCTTCTTGACTCGCATGACGCGGTGTCTCCCTCGCTGGACTGGCTGGAGGCTGGAGTGGGCGTGGCCGGCTGATGACCAGAGTGGGGCCCGTCTCAATGAAGTACCATCACGAGTTGCAACAGTCCCTTGTAGCAGCGCTTCAACCGGTGTCGGCCGGGTGCGCGCCGGCGGAGGTGTGCGGGCATGCTCGACGTGAGGCGCCTGCAGGTGCTGCTGGCGGTCGTGGAACTGGGATCGGTGACCGCCGCGGCGGAGGCCCTGACGTACACCCCCTCGGCGATCTCCCAGCAGCTGCGGCGCCTGGAGCACGACGTGGGGCAGCCGCTGATGCGCCGCCACGCGCGCGGCATGCTGCCCACCGAGGCAGGGTTGGTCCTCTCCGCCCACGCCCGCAAGGTCCTCCGTCAGCTGGACGCCGCCCAGGCCGACCTGGACGAGATCGCCGGGCTGCGCCGCGGCCAGGTGGTGCTGGGCACGTTCCCGACCGTGGCCAGCTCGTTCCTCCCGCTGGTCGTGCGGCGGTTCCGGCAGCTGCACCCGCAGATCCGGCTGGACATCCGCAGCGCACGGGAGGCCCAGCTGGTGGAGTGGCTGGAGAACGGCGCGGTCGACCTGTCCCTGCTGTGGGACTACGAGTGGCGCCGGCTCGATCCGGCGGGGTTCGAGCTGACCGAGCTGTTCCAGGACCCGACGGTGCTGGTGGTCGCCGCCGACCATGCCCTGGCCCGCCGTCGCCGGGTGGCCATCGCCGATCTCGCTGACGAGCACTGGATCGTGCGCGCCGAGCACCCGGTCCGGGAGGTGCTGCACCGGAGCGCCCTGGCGGCGGGGTTCGAGCCGAAGGTGTCCTTCCAGGCCAACGACTACCAGGAGGCGCAGGCCATGGTCAGCGTCGGCCTCGGCGTTGCCCTGGCACCGCGGACGGCGGTGCTCAACCGGCACCCCAACGTGCGGCTGATCTCGCTGGGGAGCACCGTTCCGGCCCGGCGGGTGCTGGCGGCGCACCGGCGCGGTCAGGTCGATGCGCCCGCCGCCCTGGCCCTGTCCGGGATCCTGCTGGAGATCGGGGCCTCGTACTCGGCGACGGAGGCGGTCACCGTCACGGACTGACCCCTTGCCACCGCCGCCGCCACTGCCGCCGCCACTGCCGTCGCCGCGGCCGGCGTCTGTAGCAGCGCTACACGGGGTTGTGCGTTTCCGTGATGGTCCTTCACGCACCGAGGGGTCAGGCTCGGTGGTGTTCCCATCGCTGACCTGACGTGGAGGCCCCCGTGGTCGACGTGGCCGCTGCCCGCACCATCCACTGCCCGGCCGAGCCGGGCGCCCCTTCCGTGGACAGCCCGGCCGCGGCGGTGCCGTCCGCGGGGATCGCCGCGGAGCGGACCGTGCCCTGCGTGCTCATGCGCGCCGGCACCTCCCGGGGGCCGTTCTTCCTGCGCGAGTGGCTGCCGGCCGAGGACGTCGCCCGCGACGAGGCGCTGATCGGCGCGATCGGAGCCAGCGATCTGCTGCAGGTCGACGGCGTGGGAGGGGGCAGCACGCTGACCAGCAAGGTGGCCATCGTCTCCCGGTCCACCGAGCCCGGCTGCGACGTCGACTACCTGTTCGCCCAGGTGGGCGTCGGCCAGCGGTCGGTCGACACCCGGCCCAACTGCGGGAACATGCTGGCCGGGGTGGCCCCCTTCGCCATCGAGCAGGGGCTGGTGCGCGCCGGTGAGGGCACCACGACGGTGCGGGTGTTCAACGTCAACACCCGCTCGCGGATCGACGTGACCGTGCAGACACCCGGCCGGCGGGTGACCTACACGGGGGAGGCGAGGATCGACGGGGTGGCCGGAACGGCGGCGCCCATCCGGCTGGACTTCCTCGACGCGTGGGGGGCGACCACCGGCTCGGTGTTTCCCACCGGAGCCCGCACCGATGTCCTCGACGGCGTGCAGGTCACCTGCATCGACGCCGCGATGCCGCTGATGATCGTCCGCGCGGCCGACCTCGGGGTGTCCGGCACCGAGACCCCCGACCAGCTCGACGCCGATCCGGCACTGCTCGCCCGGCTGGAGACCCTGCGCCGCGCGGCCGGCCGGCTGATGGGGCTGGGGGACGTGTCCGGCAGCGTGATCCCCAAGCCGGTCCTGGTCAGTGCGGGGGACGGCGACTCCAGCGTGACCTCGCGGTACTTCACGCCGCACCGCTGCCACTCCTCGCACGCCGTCACCGGAGCCGTCGGGGTGGCCACCGCCGTCGCGCTGCCCGGCACCGTCGCCCACCGGGGGCACCGGAGTTCCGGGCTGCACCCGATCGCCGTCCTGCACCCGCAGGGCCGCATCGACGTCGAGGTGGAGATCGCCGGGGAGGGCGCGGACGTGCAGGTGCGGCGGGCGGCGCTGCTGCGCACCGCGCGGAAGATCCTCGAAGGCGACCTGCACCTGCCCGGCTACGTGTTCACCGAGCCCCCGCGCCGCCCGGCCGCCGCTCCGGGCGCGGTGTCGACGCCGGCGTTCCCCGCCCAGCCGCTGACCCTGATCGTGCCGACCCCCGCCGGTGGTGCCAACGACGCGATCGCGCGCATCCTCGCCGCCCGCCTCGGCCCGATCCTCGGCCGGGCCGTCGTTCCGGACAACCGCACCGGGGCGCACGGCTCGATCGCCGCCGAGTACGTGGCCCGGGCCGCGCCCGACGGGCACACCCTGCTGCTCGGCTACACCGCCACGCACGGCATCAACCCGGCCCTGCACCACCTGGCCTACGACCCGGTGGCCGACTTCACCCCGGTCGGCCTGATCGGCTGCTCGCCCACCGTCGTGGTCGCCGGCCCCGGCCTGCCCGCCGGCAGCATCGACGAGCTCGTCGCCCAGCTGGTGGCCCAACCCGGCCGGTACAGCTACGCCTCCGCCGGGGAGGGCACCGCACCGCAGCTCGCCGCGGAGCTGTTCCAGCTCGCCACCGGCGTCCAGCTACCCGCCGTGACGTATCCGGGCTCGTCCGCCGCGGTCAGCGACACCGCCACCCGGCCGACCCAGCTGATGTTCTGCAGCCTGTTCACCGCCCACCCGTGGATCACCGCCGGGCGGCTGCGGGCCCTCGCCGTGGCCGCCCCGGACCGGGTCGCCCTGCTGCCCGGCGTGCCCACCCTGCACGAAGCCGGCGTCGAGGGCGTCGACGTGACCCAGTGGTACGCACTGTTCGCCCCCGCCGGGACACCCGCCCCGGTGATCACCACCCTCAACGCGGCCCTCACCGGCATCCTCACCGACACCGGCACCGCCGGACAGCTGGCCACCCGAGGGATCAGCGTCCGCCCCGGACCCCCCGAACTGCTCGGCGACCTCACCGTCACCGAGCGCACCCGCTGGACGCAGCTGATCGACCGCATCGGCCGGCGCCCGGCACCGGCCCGATGACGCCAGTCCCGCCAGCCCACCGGGTCCTCGCACCATCCGGCGGGGATCAGGCCGCGGCGGGTGCCGCTCCGTTCACCGTCACCTGGGTCACCGCGCCGCTGCCGACGTCCCAGGTCTCCAGCAGCCGCCGGTAGGCGCCGGAGTCGACGAGGCGGTGCAGTGCGGCGGCGAGCGCGTCCCGGAGCTCGGGCCGGTCCTTGGCCACCGCGATGCCGTAGAGCCCCGGCTCGTACTGCACGTCCGACACCAGCTGGAAGGCACCCTGGGTCCGCGCGTTGGTGGTCGCGAACACCGCCGGCGGGTAGTCCATCAGCACCACGGCGGCCCGCCCGGTGCGCAGCTCCAGCAGCGCGTCGTCGTTGGTCGGATAGGTGCGGACGTCGATCGGGCTCGCCGCGCAGCGGGCCTGGCTGCGCTCGAGCAGGTCGACCTGCACGGTGCCGGCCTCGACGGCGACCGCCTTGCCGCACAACCCGCTGAGGTCGTGGATCCCCTCGGGGTTGCCGCGCTGCACCACGATCGACGTCCCGGCCCGGAAGTAGTTGACGAAGTCCGCCTGCGCCTCCCGCTCCGCGGTGTCCGTCATCGCGCTCACCGCGAGGTCGGACCGGTGCGCGGCCACGTCCTCGAGCATCGTGTCGAAGTCCCACTGCCGGGTCTCCACCCGCACGCCCAGCAGACCGCCGAGGGCGGCCACGAGGTCGGGCTCGAACCCCACGATGGTCCGCCCGTCGGGGGCGAAGGAGGAGGCCGGCGGATAGGAGGCGTCCGTCGCGACGCTGAGGACGCCGGCGGCGCGGACGTCGTCCGGCAGCATCGCGCGCAGCCCCTGGTCCACCGCGACCACCGGATCCGCCGCGGCCGGCTCGGCCGGTGCCGCGGTGCAGGCGGACAGCAGGACGAGGGCGGCCGCGGCCAGCCCGCGCCGGGCGAGCGGAACGGAAATCACGAGGTCATCTCCAGGGAGGGTGTCGGGAGGTCGTGCCAGCCGGGGTCCGGCGCGCCGGTCGCCGGCAGCGCCGGCCAGGGCAGCGTCGGCCAGGGGAGGGGCCGGGAGAAGAAGAAGCCCTGCGCCCGGTCGCAGCCGGCCTCGCGCAGCCAGGCGGCGGCCGCGGGGGTCTCCACGCCCTCGGCGCACACCGTGAGGCCGAGGCCGTGGGCGAGCTGGATCAGCGAACGCACCACCTCGCCGTCCGCCGCGTCGACGCCCACGCCGGCGACGAAGGTGCGGTCGATCTTCACCTCGGTCAGCTCCAGCGACCGCAGGTGGGACAGGCTCGCGTAGCCCACCCCGAAGTCGTCCAGGGCGGTGCCGAAGCCGGCGGCGGCGAGGGTGGCGAGGGTCTGCGCGGCGGCGCCGAGGTCCACGGGCAGCGCCGTCTCGGTCACCTCCAGCTGCAGCCGTTCGGGGGGCACGCCGATACCGGCCGCGAGCCGGACGACGGTGCCGGCGAAGTCGGGCTGGTCCAGGTTGCGCGCCGACACGTTGACCGCCACGGTCCAGTCCCGTCCGGCCGCCGTCCATGCCGCGCAGTCGACGAGAGACTGCCGCAGCACCCACTCGGTGAGCGGTCCGATGACCGCCGACTGCTCCACCGCCGGCAGGAAGTCGGCCGGTTCGAGCAGGCCGCGGTCGGGATGCTGCCACCGCAGGAGTGCCTCGACGCCGCTGGTGCGGCCGCTGCGCAGGTCGACCTTCGGCTGGTAGTGCAGCCGCAGCTGCCCGGCGTCGAGCGCCTGGCGCATGTCGTGCTGGATGTTCAGGTGCGGAGTCGGCGCGGACTCCAGCGCCGGGTCGAAGACGACGACGCCGGCGGTGCCGCGCTTGCCGTGGTACATCGCGGCGTCGGCCCGCTGCAGCAGCGTCTCGACGTCGTCGCCGTCGGCCGGGTGCAGGGCGATGCCGAAGGAGGCCTCGATCGTCAGCGGCACCCCCTCGACCACCAGCTCGGCGGACAGCAGCGTGCTGACCTGCTCGACGAGGGCCTGCGCCGTCCCGGGGTTGCTGACCCCGGCCAGCAGCAGGCCGAACTCGTCGCCGCCGAGGCGGGCGACGGTGTCGTCGCTGCGCAGCGCGTCCCCGAGCCGCTGCGCCACTCTGCGCAGCAGCTGGTCGCCGGCGTGGTGCCCGAGGGTGTCGTTGACCTCCTTGAAGCGGTCGAGGTCCACCAGCACGACCGCGCAGCTGGCGGACCGGCGGGTGGCCTCGTCGACCCGGCGCCGGAACAGCTCCCGGTTGGGCAGCCCGGTCAGCGGGTCGTGCAGCGCGTCGTGCGCGGCGCGGGCCGCCTGGCGCCGCAGCCGGTGCGTCGAGGACCAAGAGATCGCCGCCAGGACGACGTACAGCAGCGCGAGCCCGGCGCCCAGCCGCCAGTAGTTGCGCACGGTGGCAGCGTCGATCTCGGCGGCGACCGTCTCGTAGGGCAGCAGGATCTCCAGGACGCCCACCGAGCGCCCCGAGGAGTCCGCGACGATGGGCTGCAGCACCCGGATGGACCGACCGGCGGAGTCGCCGCGCAGGATCGTCACGTCCGTGCCGCCGCCCGCCGCGGCCGCGAAGGCCGGATCGGTGGCCGGCACCGACCACGTCGCTCCGGCGTCGGCGCCGGCCCCGGCGGACAGGAACCCGTCGTCGGAGAACACGACGCCGCCGCCGAAGTCCCGCAGCCGCAACCGTTCCACCGAGCCGCGGAAGACGGCCAGGTCGGTGGCCGTCTGCAGGCGCCGCCGCTCGTCGTCGGTCAGCCCGAGGGCGAGGTCCTCGCCGTGCAGCGCCGGCGCGATCGCCATCTCCTCCACGACCGCGGCCTGGGCCCGGCCGTACTCCAGGCCGCGCTCGACGCCGTCCCGGCGGTTGCCCTGCGCCAGGACGGCGCCCAGCGCGAGGACCGGCACCGGGCTGGCCACCGCGTAGGTGACGAACAACCGGGTGCCGGCCGCTGAGGATGACCGGGACCGACCCATGGCACTGGAATCGGCCGAAGCGCCACCCGGATCAACCCGACCCCCCTCGGGAGGGGGAGGGCCGGGTCCGGGTACCAGGGCGGGGCCCCCGGGGCGAACCGGTGCGGGAACGGGACGGGGCGGGGGCGCAGGTCGGCGGGAGTGATCGGAACCAGCCGGCCCCACCGGTGGGGTTCCGTGCGGGGCG
>JAICZD010000117.1 GCA_025933855.1 Modestobacter sp.
CACATCCCCACCGGCATCGTGGTGTCCTGCCAGAACGAGAAGAGCCAGATCCAGAACCGGGCGGCCGCGCTGCGGGTGCTGCAGGCCCGGCTCCTCGTCGTCCGGCAGCAGGAGCAGCGCGCCGAGATGGACGCGCTGAAGGGGGAGGGCAGCAGCTGGGGCAACCAGATGCGCTCCTACGTGCTGCACCCGTACCAGATGGTCAAGGACCTGCGTACCGAGTTCGAGACCGGCAACCCGGCCGCGGTCCTCGACGGCGACATCGACGCGTTCATCGAGGCCGGCATCCGCTGGCGGCGGCAGCAGGAGTCCGCCCCCCTCACCTGAGCCCCAGGGGCCAAAGTCGCGACTTTGGCCCCTGGAGTTGGGTGGCGACCGGCGCGGGCGGGACATGATGACCGCGCGGGCAGGTACCGTCGTCCCTCGTGATCGAATTGCAACACGTCACCAAGATCTACCCGACCAGTCCGCGGCCGGCTCTCGATGACGTCTCCATGCAGATCGACAAGGGCGAATTCGTCTTCCTCATCGGGTCCTCCGGCTCGGGCAAGTCGACCTTCCTCCGGCTGCTGCTGAAGGAGGACAACCCCACCAAGGGGGTCGTCAAGGTCAACGACAAGAACCTGACCACGATGAGCAAGTGGCAGGTGCCCAAGCTGCGCCGGACGATGGGCTGCGTCTTCCAGGACTTCCGCCTGCTGCGCAACAAGACCGTCGCCGAGAACGTCGCCTTCGCCCTCGAGGTGATCAACAAGCCGCAGCGCACGATCAAGCGCGTCGTCCCCGAGGTGCTGGAGATGGTGGGGCTGGAGGGCAAGGAGAACCGGCTGCCCAGCGAGCTGTCCGGTGGTGAGCAGCAGCGCGTCGCCATCGCCCGGGCGTTCGTCAACCGGCCGCTGGTGCTGCTGGCCGACGAGCCCACCGGCAACCTCGACCCGGAGACCAGCCAGGACATCATGCTGCTGCTGGAGCGGATCAACCGCACCGGCACCACCGTGATCATGGCCACGCACGACTACCACATCGTCGACTCGATGCGGCGGCGCGTGATCGAGCTCAACGACGGCATCGTCAGCCGCGACCAGTCCCGCGGCGTCTACGGCGTCGGCCGCTGACGTCCGGCCGCTGCTGCAGCCCACCGCCGCGCCGCTGAACACGACAGGGAACTGATGCGCGTCAACTTCGTCCTCTCCGAGGTAGCCGCCGGGCTGCGCCGGAACCTGACCATGACGGTCGCGATGATCCTGACCACCGGGATCTCGCTGGGCCTGATGGGCACCGGCCTGCTGATCGCCAACATGATCAGCGACATGCGCGAGATCTACTACGACAAGGTCCAGGTCTCGATCTACCTCACCGACGACGTCACCGAGCAGCAGCGCGACGCGATCGCCGCCCAGCTGGAGAGCTCGCCGGAGGTCAAGGACTACATCTACGAGTCCAAGGACGAGGCCTACGCGCGGTTCACCCAGCAGTTCCAGGAGCAGCCGGCGCTGATCGCCAACACCCCGAAGGACGCCCTGCCGGAGAGCTTCCGTGTCGAGCTCAAGAACCCCGAGCGGTACCAGGTCATCGCCCAGCAGTTCCCGGTCGGCAAGAACGGGGTGGAGGACGTCCGCGACGAGGGTGACTTCCTGGACCGGTTGTTCAGCCTGCTCAACGGAGCCCGGAACGCCACGATCGCGGTGGCCGTCGTGCAAGCCCTGGCCGCGTTGCTGCTGATCTCCAACACGATCCAGCTCGCGGCCTTCAACCGGCGCAACGAGACCAACATCATGCGGCTGGTCGGTGCCTCCCGCTGGTACACCCAGCTGCCATTCATCCTCGAGGCCGCCCTGGCCGGGCTGATCGGTGCCGGGCTGGCCATCGGCGGCCTGGTGCTGACCAAGGTGCTGTTCGTGGACAAGACGCTGGCCGGGCCGATCAAGTCCGGGATCATCCCGCCGGTCGACTGGTCGGCGATCGCGGCGATCAGCCCGGTCATCGCCGCCGCCGGGGTCGGCCTGGCCGCGGTCGCCGCCTACGTGACGCTGCGCCTCTACGTAAGGTTGTAGGGGAGACCGGCAGGCGCCCTGCGAGGCGACCCGAGGAGTGGGGGCCGGAGGCTCCCGCGACCGAGGGGCGGGACGCGCTCGTCGCAGGCCGGGACGGCACCGGATCGCGGTGTCGTCCAGAGGACGACGGAGGGGCAATGCCGCGGGAACAGGGGCGCAAGTTCATCGCCCAGAACAAGAAGGCGCGGCACGACTACTCGATCCTCGACACCTACGAGGTCGGCCTGGTGCTCACCGGCACCGAGGTGAAGAGTCTGCGCGCCGGCCGGGCCTCCCTGGTCGACGGCTTCGCCACCGTGGACGACGGCGAGGTATGGCTGCAGCACGTGCACATCCCCGAGTACACCGAGGGCACCTGGACCAACCACGCACCGCGCCGCAAGCGCAAGGTGCTGATGCACCGCGCCGAGATCGAGAAGCTGATCGGCAAGACCCGGGAGGGCGGCCTGACGCTCGTTCCGCTGGACCTGTACTTCAAGGACGGCAGGGTCAAGGCCACCCTCGCGCTGGCCAAGGGCAAGCGCAGCTACGACAAGCGGCAGGATCTCGCCGAGCGCGACTCGCGCCGGGAGATGGAACGCGCCTTCGGCCGCTACGTGAAGGGCCGTCGATGAGGTGCCCGTCGATGGGGTGGCCGTCATGAGGGGTGTGGCCTACGACCGGTTCGGTGATGCGTCGGTCCTGCGGGTCCGCAACGACCTGCCGACGCCGCCGGTGGGCCCGGACACCGTGCTGGTCCGGGTGCACGCCGCCGGGGTCAACCCGGTCGACATCACCATCCGGGAGGGGAACCTGGCCGGTGCCTATCCGCACCACTTCCCGATCATCCCGGGCTGGGACGTCGCCGGGGTGGTCGAGGCCGCCGGCCCGGCGGTCACCGCCTTCGCCGCCGGGGACGAGGTGTTCGGCTACGTCCGCCGGGACGACGTCCAGTGGGGGACGACGGCGGAGTTCGTGCCGGCCCCGCAGCGCTGCCTGGCGCACAAGCCGGCATCCCTGGGGTTCGCCGAGGCCGGGGCGCTGCCGCTGGCCGGGCTGACCGCCTACCAGGCGCTGACCGAGGCGCTGGACATCGGTGAGGGCGACCGGCTGCTGGTGCACCGGGCCGCCGGGGGAGTCGGCTTCTTCGCCGTCCAGATCGCCGTCGCGCTCGGGGCGCACGTGATCGGCACGGCGAGCCCGCGCAACCACGGGTTCCTCCGGGACGCCGGGGTCGCCGAGGTGCTCGACTACTCGGCCGGGTTGATCAGCGGGCAGCTGCCCGAGCCGGTGGACGCCGTGCTGGACCTGGTGGGCGGCGACACGCTGACCGACGCTCCCGAGCAGGTGCACGACCGGGCCCGGATCGCCAGCGTCGTGGACCCGCTGGTGCGTGAGCTCGGTGGCCGGTACGTCTTCGTCCGCCCGGACACCCACGACCTGGAGGAGCTGGCGCGGATGGCCGACGCCGGCCAGCTCCGGGTGCCGATCGCCCGGGCCTTCGGCCTGCAGCACGTCCCGGACGCCCAGGAACTGGTGGCGGGCGGGCACGTGCGCGGCAAGGTCGTCGTCACCCTGCGATGACGGGGCAGATCCTCCCGCCGGTGGACGACGCCGACGTCCCCCGGTTCTGGCGCGAGCTGGGCCTGCCGGGCCTGGTCGACGTGCACGTGCACTTCCTGCCCGAGCGGGTGCAGGCCAAGGTCTGGCGGTACTTCGCCGGCGCCGAGGCCCACTACGGCGCGCTCTGGCCGATCCAGTACCCGCTGCCGGTCGACGAGCGGCTCACCCTGCTCGCCGGGCTCGGCGTCCGGGCGTTCCCGACGCTGCCCTATCCGCACAAGCCCGGGATGGCGACCTGGCTCAACGACTGGTCGGTGGAGTTCGCCCGGGAGCATCCGCAGGTCCTGCAGTCGGCCACCTTCTATCCCGAGCCCGAGGCGCCCGCCTACGTGGCCGAGGCCCTGGCCGCCGGAGCCCGGGTGTTCAAGGTGCACGTGCAGGTCGGCCGCTTCGACCCCCGCGACCCGCTGCTGGTACCGGTGTGGACCCGGCTGGAGCAGACCGGCACACCGGTGGTCATCCACTGCGGATCCGGGCCGCTGGCCGGCGAGCACACCGGCCCGGTGCCGATGGCCGGGCTGCTGGAGCGCTTTCCGCGGCTGCAGCTGGTGATCGCGCACCTGGGCATGCCGGAGTACGCGGCCTTCCTGGACCTCGCCGAGCGCTACGAGCGGGTCCACCTGGACACCACCATGTTCGCCACCGACTTCACCGAGCGGCTGATGCCCTTCGACCCGGCGCTGCGGCCCCGGCTCGGAGAGCTGCGCGACAAGGTCCTGCTCGGCAGCGACTTCCCGGCGATCCCGTACCCCTACGCCCACCAGCTGGCCGCGCTGTGCCGGCTGGGCCTGGGCGAGGACTGGCTGCGCGCGGTGCTGTGGCACAACGGCGCCCGGCTGTTCGGGGTGACTCCGTGACGCCGCTGCCCCTGCCGGAGGGACTGACCGCCCGGCCGATGCGCCCGGAGGACATGGACGCCATCGTGGCGCTGGAGACCGCCGCCGAACCCGTCGACGACACCGGGCAGCACGACAGCGCCGAGGACCTCACCGCCTGGTTCGTCAACGACCTGGTCGACCTGCACCTCGACACCCGGGTGGTGCTCACCGCCGGCGGGGAACTGGTCGGCTGGGCGAGCGCCATCGCGCCGCCCACCTTCCGGGACGCCTACGGCGTGCACCTGGAGGGGCGGGTGCGGCCGGACTGGCGGGGCCGCGGGATCGGCCGGGCGCTGCTGGCCTGGCAACTGGAGCGCGGTACCCAGCTGCACGCGGAGCGGCATCCGGAGGCCCCGGCCCGGCTCACGGTCCTGGTGCTCACCACGATGCCCTCGCTGGAGGCGCTGGTGCGCCGGGCCGGGCTGGAGCCGCTGCGCTGGTTCTTCCACATGGAGCGCCCGCTCACCGACCTGCCGCCGCGACGCCAGGTGGACGGCGTGGAGCTGGTGCCGTTCAGCTGGGACCGGGACGACGACGTCCGGCGCGCCCACAACGCCGCCTTCACCGAGCACTACGGCTCCAGCGAGCGCGACGTCGCCTCCTGGCAGGTCATGTTCACCGGCCAGCCGTCGTTCCGCCCCGACCTCTCGGTGCTCGCCGTCGCGGACGGCGCCGTCCTCGGCTACGCGCTGGCCTACGTCTCCGAGGCGACCGCCGCGGCCACCGGGTCGCGGGAGTGCTACTTCGGCCAGATCGGCGTCGTGCCGGCTGCCCGCGGGCGCGGGCTGTCCAAGGCCGTGATCATCGAGGCGCTGCACGCCGCCGCGGCCGCCGACTGCCAGACCGCCGGGCTGGAGGTGGACAGCGAGAACGTCACCGACGCGCTCGGGCTGTACGAGTCGCTGGGCTTCGCCACCCATCGAACGCAGGTCTCCTGGTCCCGCCGGATCGACCCGCTGCGCTGACCACCTCCGGGCCGACCTCGGTGTTAGCGTCCCGGCGATGAAGCGCGCCGTGCGGTCGACGATGGTCGTCGGACTCGCGGTCGCCGGTGCCCTGCTGGCCGGCCCGACCGCGGCCGACGCCGCCACCGCGCCTGCCTCGACCCTGGGCTACGACGTGTCCCATCCGCAGTGCGGCTCCGTGCTGCCCACCGGCCAGGCCTTCGGGATCATCGGGGTGAACGGCGGGACGGCGGCCAAGGTCAACCCCTGCCTGGCCACCGAGCTGCGGTGGGCCGCCGGCTCGTCGGGCGCCGTGGCCGCCCAGCCGAAGGTCCAGCTGTACGTCAACACGGCCAACCCGGGTCAGGTGATCGACCAGGTGACGACCTGGCCGACCACCGGCTCGAACCGGTACGGCACGTGCACCGGCACGAACAGCGCCGCCTGCTCCTACCAGTACGGCCAGCAGCGGGCGGCCAACGACGTCCAGGCCTACTTCGCACCGGCCGCGCGGGCGGCCGGGATCGCCAGCGGGCCGGCCGGCTACACGTGGTGGCTCGACGTCGAGACCGGGAACACCTGGCAGACCGGGTCCACGGCGGCGCTGGCCCGCAACCGGGCGACCCTGGAGGGGATGGCCGACTACTTCACCTCCGCAGGCGCACGGGTCGGGTTGTACTCGACCGCCCGCCAGTGGGGCCGGATCGTCGGCACCGTGCCCGCCACCAGCACTCTCCGCCCGCTGAGCAGCTGGCTGGCCGGTGCCTCCACGCTCAACGGCGCCCGGTCCAACTGCAGCCGGACGCCGCTGACCGGTGGCCCGGTCCGGCTCGCGCAGTACGTGTCCGGCGGCCTGGACGGCGACGTCTCCTGCCGCTGAGGCTGCCCGCGGGGGACCGTTAGGGTGCCGGGCATGGTCAGTGTCGATCACGCCGCGCCACCTCCCGCCCTGGACCCGGGGATGGTGGCCCGGGCGCACCGCAGCATCGAGCCGCTGCACAACCACGTCTACTTCGCGCCGGAGACCGACGAGCACCTGGCCGCGGTCGGCCTCCGCCCGGGGCGGATGGCGTACTTCGCCGGGCGCAGCGCAGCGATGGGCGCGGTCGGCCCCGGCGTGGTGACGGCGACCTTCTACAACTTCTCGCCCGGTCTGGTGGCCCGGCACATCCCGCGGGCCTGGACGCTGGCCGGCCCGGAGCAGGTCGTCGCGGCCCGCCTCGACGCTGCCCGCGCCTCGCTCACCCGGCTGCTCGGCGGCCCGGAGGCGACCGGGTCGGCGGACGTGGCGGAGCTGGCCGAGCTGCTGCGCGAGGCGTGCGCCGTGCTGCGGCCCGAGGGGCGACCGCTGTACGCCGGGCACGCCGGCCTGCCCTGGCCCGAGGAGCCCGTGCTGCGGCTGTGGCACGGGGCGACGCTGCTGCGGGAGTACCGCGGCGACGGTCACCTGGCCGCGCTGCTGCACCGGGGTGTCAGCGGCCTGGAGGCGCTGATCACCCACACGTCCACCGGCCGGGGGTTCACCGAGGCGGTGGCCAAGAAGTCGCGGGGCTGGAGCGACGAGGAGTGGGCGGCGGCGTCCGGCGCGCTGACCGAGCGTGGCCTGCTCGCCGACGGCGCGCTCACCGCCGCCGGCAGTCAGCTCCGGGACGACGTCGAGGCGGACACCGACGCGCTGTCGGTGTCGCCGTGGCAGCACCTCGGGCCGGAACGGACGGCCCGGGTGGTGGAGCTCGGCCGCGGTCTGTCCGGCCGGGTCGTGGCCGCCGGCGCCTACCCCGCGGGCGTGTTCGCCGCACGCGGATGACCGGCCCGGCTCGGCTGCCCGACGCCCCGGAGGACGGCGCGGCCGCCGAGGTGCTGCGGACCCGGCGCGGCGGCGAGCTGTCCGGCCTGGACCGGATGCTGCTGCACAGCCCGCCGGTCGCCGAGGGCTGGAGTGCGCTGATGGGCGCGCTGCGCAACCGGACCACGCTGACGCCGGACCTGACCGAGCTCACGATCCTGCGGATCGCCGTGCTCAACGACGCGCCGTTCGAGTGGACGTCGCACGAGCCGGCCGCCCGGCGCGCCGGGGTCACCGACGAGCAACTGGCCGCGCTGCGCACCGGCGACCCGGCCGCGGCCGCGGTGTTCTCCCCGGCCCAGGCGCTCGCGCTGCGGTTCGTCGACGCCTCCACCCGGGAGGTCGCCGTCCCCGACGAGCTGTTCGCCGCGCTGCGCGAGGAGCTGGACGACCGCCAGGTCGTCGAGCTGGTCGCCACCGTCGCCGGCTACGCGATGGTGTCGCGGTTCCTGGTGGCGCTGCAGGTGCCCTCCGGCGACGGCGAGGTCCGCGGCTGACACCCGTGCGGAGGACCGGGGTGTCCGCAGGTCGCCGCCCGTGTCACCATGGTCGGCGGCCCGCGCACCGTCCGCCGGCCTGAGGACGTCGGGAGGTGACCGCTTCGATGCGCACTCCCCGCACGAGCAGCGAGCCCCCCAGTAGTCCCGGGGTCCCTTTCCGCTGACGCGCCCGGTCATCCGCTGACCGCGGGCAGCGCTGCGCACGGGGACCTGCTCGGCGTCCCCACCCCAGCGTTCCTCCGGGAGTCCGTCGTGACCGATCGTCGCCGCACCGCCCGCAGCGCGCCCCGCGCCGCGCTCTCCACCCTCACGCGCCGCCCCCGCCCGGCGCCCCGGCCGGCTGAGCGGCCGGCTCCGCAGACGGCCCCGCCCCCCTTGTCGCGGATGGTCGACAACGCCGTCTACGCCGGCGGCCGGCGGATCGCGACGCCGGAGTCGGCGGCCGAGAGCCACGAGTGGCTGGAGCAGGGCTTCGAGGACCGGATGGTCTGGCTGGGTCTCTACCGTCCCGAGCCCGGCGAGCTCGGCGAGCTGGCCGAGCAGTACCAGCTGCCCGAGCTCGCGGTGGAGGACGCGATCAAGGCGCACCAGCGGCCGAAGTTCGAGCGCTACGGGGACACGCTGTTCGTCGTCCTCAAGGCCGCCCGGTACGTCGACGCGGCGGAGGAGGTGGAGTTCGGCGAGCTGCACCTGTTCCTCGGCCGGGACTTCGTGATCACCGTGCGGCACAGCGAGTCACCTGACCTGGCCCGGGTGCGCCGCCGAGTGGAGAGCGACCCGGAGCTGCTGGCCCGCGGCAGCGAGGCGGTGCTGTACGCGATCCTGGACGCCGTCGTCGACGGGTACGCCCCGGTGGTCGTCGGGCTGGAGAACGACATCGACGAGATCGAGGTGGAGGTGTTCCGCGGCGATCCGCAGGTGTCCCGGCGCATCTACGAGCTGTCCCAGGAGGTGGTGGACTTCCAGCGGGCGGCGCAGCCGCTGACCGGGATCCTGGCCGCGATCACCGCCGGGTTCGAGAAGTACGGGGTGGATGAGGAGCTGCGCAGCTACCTGCGCGACGTCGCCGACCACGTCACCTCGGTGAACGAGCGGGTGGAGGGCTTCCGGCTGCAGCTGCGCGACATCCTCACCGTGAACGCCACGCTGGTCGCCCAGCGGCAGAACGAGGAGATCCGCGAGCTGACCGAGACCAGCATCGCGCAGGGCGAGGAGGTGAAGAAGATCTCCGCCTGGGCGGCCATCCTGTTCGCACCCACCCTCGTCGGCACGGTCTACGGCATGAACTTCGAGCACATGCCCGAGCTGCACTGGCACCTGGGGTACCCGCTCGCGCTGGTGCTGATGGCCATGGTCAGCGTCGTCCTGTACCTGGTCTTCAAGCGCCGCGACTGGATCTGACGCTGTCGGGCTCGCTCTTGCGGTGTTGCCTGCACTCCTGCGGTGCTGCACCACCGCAGGTCGGCGTGGAACACCGCAAGAGCAGAGGACGGCGACCCTCCCGAGGGACGCCGCGCGGTCGGTGGAACACGGCGGGGCCGGGAGCCGTTACTCTTCTCGCATAACTGCACAGGGGGTGATTGGTCTCGACTTCGGTCGGATGACCAGGGGAAGCGAGTCGAGGAAGGCAACGATGATCTCGTTAACCATCCGTTGCAACGCAACAAGTGCCGACTCCAGTCAGCACGAGTACGCCCTCGTCGCCTGATAGCGACGTAGGTGTCTCTGTCAGCCCGGGTTCTTCATCGGCCCGGATCCTGCCATCAGCTATATGAATCACCGTGCGCGCCGGTCGCGGGCGCGCACGGGACAACTCACAGCGACTGGGCCCGTCACACCGACCTGTCCGCGGGATCGGTGGGGCCGAGCAGAGGC
>JAICZD010000095.1 GCA_025933855.1 Modestobacter sp.
GACGCGCTCTCGCCGGGGGTGTTCAGCAGGATGGAGGTGGTCGAGCCGCCGTACATGCCGCCGTAGTAGATGCCGGCGAACATGATCAGCGCGCTGGTCACGTCCAGGCCGCGGGTCAGCGGCAGCAGCAGGGCGACCGTCATGGCCGGCCCGATGCCGGGCAGCACGCCGATCGCGGTGCCCAGCAGCACGCCCAGCAGGGCGAACATCAGGTTCGTCGGCGTCAGGGCGGTGCCGAACCCGTCGATCAGCGAGGAGAACGCGTCCATCAGAGGATCCCCTTCAGGAGGCCGACGGGCAGGGAGGTGTTGAGCCCCAGCACGAACAGGTACCAGGACCCGATGCCCAGGGCGACGGCGAGGACGGCGTCCCGCACGTAGTGCTTGCTGCCCAGCGCGAACGCCGATCCCCAGAACAGGATCGCGCCGGAGATGGGCCAGCCCAGCGGCTCGATGAGCAGTGCGTTGGCCAGGAAGGCGACCGCCAGCAGCACGATCGTGCGCCAGTCGGTGCCGCCGCCGAGTTCGACGTCCTCGCCGCCCTCCGGCTCACCGCGACCGCCGCGGAGCACGTCGATGGCCAGGAAGATGCTCGCGACGACCAGCAGGCCGCCCACGACGATGGGAACCGCGGCCGGACCGACCGGTCCGCGGGCGATGCGGCTTTCCGGGAGGAGCAGGGCCGAGATGATCACGACGAGGCCGATGGCCCCGAGGAACAGGGCCACTCCGAGCTCGGAGCGGCCCTGCACCTCGGTGCTGCCCCGTGGGGCAGCGGTCATGTCAGGCCCAGCTCGCCCAGGACGGACTGAACCCGCTTGCTCTCGCTGTCCAGGAAGGTGCCGAACTCGTCGCCGGTCTTGAAGGCGTCGGTCCAGCCCTGGTCCTTCAGCACCTGCTGCCAGGCGTCACTGTCGTGCATCTTCGTGATCGCGTCCTCGAACGCCTGGGTCTGGTCGGCGTCCAGCCCGGGAGGCGCCACGATGCCGCGCCAGTTGCTGAAGGTCAGGTCGATGCCCTGGTCCTGCAGGGTCGGGGCGTCGACACCCTCGACCGGCTCGTCCGTGGTGACCGCGAGGATCTTGACCTGCCCGGCCTTGGCGGACTCGGCGACCTCGCCGATGCCGGTGGCGGCGAACTTGACGTCGCCGCCGAGGATGCCGGCCAGCAGCTCGCCACCGCCGTCGTAGGCGACGTAGTTCACGTCGGACGGCGTGACACCGACCTGCTTGGCCAGCAGCATCGGGGTCAGGTGGTCCGGCCCGCCGGGGTTGGACGCGCCGCCCACCGCGGTGTTGCCCGGGTCGGCCTTCCAGGCGGTGACCAGGTCGGCCATGCTCTTGTACGGCGAGTTCGCCGGGACGACGATCGCCTCGGACTCCTCGATCAGCTCCGCGATCGGCGTGGTCTGGTCCAGCGTCGCCTCGGACTTGTTGCTGTACTGAGCGCCCACGACGCCGAGCCCCATCTGCATGAGGAGCTTGTCGTTGCCCTTCTCGTTGACCAGCCGCTGCAGGCCCACGGTGCCGCCGGCACCCTCGAGGTTGAACACCTCGACCGAGTCGGCGAGCTTCTGGTCGTCGAGCACCTGGGCCCACGAGCGGGCGGTGGTGTCGTAGCCGCTGCCCGGGGAGTTGGGGACCATGACCCGCAGGCCGCTGATCGGGCCGCTCTCGGCGCTCGCCGATGAACCGCTGTCGTCCGCGGTCGTGCCGCATCCGGTCAGCACGAGACCGGCGGCGACGGCGCCGACGGCGAGCTTCCGCACGGAAGCAGTGCGCATGTGTTCCTCCTGTAGGTCCGGCGAGTGACCGCCGCTTAGGAAGCAAGGTGGCAACTGCGGTGGCGCGTGTCACCCTTGCGTGCGCAGTGAGCTTTGTGGTCGTTGTGTCCACGGCCGGGGCGCGCCGGAATCGTGATGCACTGGGTTCACCCGATCGCCCCGCACCGTGCCGACGTTCGACCGACATCGAGGTCAGGAGGTCCCGTGTCCCGGCGGCTCTCGCTGGCCGGCCAGCTGCTGGCGCTGCAGGTGGTCGTCATCTGCGTCGTGCTGGTCGGCGTCGCCGCGGTGACGGTGGCCCAGTCCACCAAGCGCGCCCAGGACATCGAAGGGCGTCGCGCGCTGGCCGTCGCCGAGACGGTGGCCAACACCCGCGCGGTCCGGGATGCCCTCGAGCGGGGCGAGGACGACTACGTCCGGGTGGCCGCCGAGAGCAGCCGCAGCGTCTCGGGTTCCGGGTCGGTCGTCGTGGTGCGCGCCGACGGGACCGTCGTCGCCAGCGCGGATCCGGATGAGCTGGGCAGGACGTTCCCGGTCGGCGACAGCACGGTGCTGCAGGGCCGGTCGTGGGTCGGTGAGGGCAGTCTGGACGGCGACCGGGCCGCGGTGGCGATGGTGCCGATGCTCGGCACCGAGGACCGGCTCCCGCTGGGGTTCGTCGCGGTCGAGCGGCCCTATCCCACCCTGCTGGACGGCCTGGCCGCCGCGGCGCCCAACCTGCTCACCTACCTGGGGTTGGCCAGCGTGATCGGGATCGGCGGTTCGCTGCTGCTGGCCCGGCGGGTGAAGCGGCAGACCCTCGGCATGGAGCCGGCGGAGATCGCCGGGCTGGTCGAGCACCGCGACGCGATGCTGCACGGCATCCGGGAGGGGGTCATCGGACTGGACCCGCGCGGCCGGGTGACCCTGGTCAACGACGAGGCCATCCGGTTGCTGCGGATCCCCGGCGACGCCCTCGGCCGGACGGTGCAGGACCTCGGCATGGGGGAGGAGATGCGGGAGGCGCTGCTCACCCCGGACGAGTCCCGGGACCGGGCAGTGGCCAGCGCCGGCCGGGTCCTCGTCGTCAACCGGCTGCCCATCTCCAGCCGCGGCCGGGCCATCGGGTCGGTCACCACGCTGCGCGACCGCACCGAGCTGCTCGAGCTGCGCCGGGAGCTCGACCTCACCCGGCACGTCACCGACACCCTCCGCGCCCAGGCGCACGAGTTCAGCAACCGGCTGCACACCATCGCCGGGCTGATCGAGCTCGGTGAGGCCGACGAGGCGGTGCGGCTGGTGCACCGGATCAGCTCCAGCCGCTCGGAGTTCGGCGCCACCGTCACCGCCGCCGTGCGCGACCCGTCGATCGCCGCGCTGCTCATCGCCAAGGCCAGCCAGGCCGCGGAGCTCGGCGTCGACCTGCGGATCGCACCGGACTCGTCGCTGCCGGTGCTGGCGGGCGAGCTCAGCGCGGACGTGGCCACGGTGGTCGGCAACCTCGTCGACAACGCGATGGACGCCGCCTCGCTGGTCGCGAACCGCTGGGTCGAGGTCGAGCTGGGGCTCGTCGACGGCGAGGTCGACGTGGTCGTCCGGGACTCCGGGGCCGGCGTGCCCCCCGGAATGGAGCGGGAGGTGTTCCGGCGCGGGATGTCCACCAAGGAGACACCCGGTCGCTCGTCCGCGGCGGCGGGTGCGGGGGAGCGGGGCATCGGCCTGTCGCTGGTGCACCTGGTGTGCACCCGGCGCGGTGGTGAGGTGACCGCGTCCTCCGTCGGCGGGTCGACCTTCGCCGCCCGGTTGCCCGCGGAGCCGGCGATGGCGGGCTCGTGATCAGCGTCCTGATCGTCGACGACGACTTCATGGTGGCGAAGGTGCACGCCGGCTTCGTGGCGGCACTGGACGGCTTCGAGGTGGTGGGCACGGCGGCGACCGGCGCCCAGGCGCTGACCGAGGCGGAGCGGCTGGCGCCGGACCTGATCCTGCTGGACGTCTACCTGCCGGACATGACCGGCCTGGAGGTGCTGCGCCGGCTGCGGGCGGCGGGTACGTCCGCCGACGTGATGGTGATCAGCGCCGCCCGGGACGTCGACAGCATCCGCAGCGCGCTGCACGGCGGCGTCCTGCACTACCTGGTGAAGCCCTTCGACCGCCGGACGTTCGAGATCCGGCTGCGGGACTACGCGCGGCTGCGCGCGGAGTTCTCCGAGCTCCAGGAGGCCGGGCAGGGCGACGTCGACCGCGTGCTCGGCCGGCTCCGGGGCGCGGCGCCGGCGGCGGTGGCCACCCCCAAGGGCATCGCCCCGGAGACCTTGGAGCTGGTCCGCCAGGTGCTGGGCGCGGCCGGGGCCGACGGGCTGTCGGCCACCGAGTGCAGCGAGCGGACCGGCCTCGCCCGGGTCAGCGCACGCCGCTACCTCGAGCAGCTGGTCACGGTGGGAGAGGCCGACGTCCGGCAGCGGTACGGGACCGCCGGCCGTCCGGAGCGCCGGTTCACCCTGCGCAGCCCTCGCCGCGGGTGAGGCCGCGGCGTGCCGCCCGGTGACGCAAGGAACGAAAGGCACGTTAACGCCGCAATGCTGACCTGGCCTGCGGTCTCGGCGATGCTGACCCGCATGACGATCGTCGTGGGCTACGTCCCCACCCCCGAAGGGGAAGCTGCGCTCACCGCCGCCGTGTCCGAGGCCCGGCTCCGCGACCAGCCGTTGCACATCGTCAACAGCTCCCGGGGTGACTCGTTCGCCGACACCCGGTTCGCCTCCGAGCAGGCGCTGCAGGACGTCCGAGCCCGGCTGGACCAGGCCGGGGTGGTGTACGAGATCGCCCAGGAGGTGCGCGGGCACGAGGCGTCCGAGGAGGTCGTCGAGGCCGCCGACCGGGTGCAGGCCAGCCTCATCGTGATCGGCATGCGCCGCCGCACCGCGACCGGGAAGCTGATCACCGGCAGCCAGGCGCAGCGCATCCTGCTCGACGCGCACTGCCCGGTCCTGGCGGTCAAAGCCACGTACTGACCGGCCGTGCCCGGCTCCGTCCCCGGCCGCCCGTCCCCGGCCGAGGTCGAGCCGCGTCGGCGACCGTTCCGCCGCGGCATGACCCGGCTGCACGGTCGCCCGGGCGGCTCCAGGTCGCCGGCCCCGGGTCGGGAACGACGCCCCCCGTGTCACGGCGTTCCGGTCGGGAAGGGCACCCCGGTCTGCACGGCCAGGACGTGCAGGTCGGCCAGCGACTGCGCGGCCAGCTCGACGCCGCCCGCGGCCAGGTTCCCCGCCTCCGCCCGGTCCTCGAGCTCGCCCGGGTAGAAGACCTCGTCGAAGCCCTGGGCCAGCGGCACGGCCTTGACCTCGGCGATCAGCTGCTCGACCCGGGCCGTGTAGGCCGCCACGTCGCCGAAGGCCGCGGGGTCCAGCGCGAGGAACAGGTGGCCGGCGCCGCTGCGGGCCGCCGGCTCGTACGGCCCGTGGACGGCGGTGCCGACGCTGCTGCCGGTGAGGGCGCCGGACAGCACGTCCATCAGGAAGGCGATCGCGTAGCCCTTGTGCCCCGCCATCGGGAGGATCACGCCGAGCACCCCCTCGGCGGCGTCGGTGGTCGGCGCGCCGTCGGCGGTCAGCGCCCAGGTGTCCGGGATCGGCTCGTCGCGGTTCCTCGCCAGGTACACCTTGCCGCGGGCCACGGCGGTGTTGGCGATGTCCACCGCGACCACCCGGCCACCCGCCGCCGGCGCCGCGATCGACCACGGATTGGTGCCGATCACCTTCTCCCGACCGCCCCACGGCGCCATGGCCGGGCTCGCGTTGGTGGTGAGGACGGCGACGCAGCCTTCCCGGGCGGCGCGCCGGGTGAAGTACATGGCCGTGCCGAAGTGGTTGGAGTCGCGCACCCCCACGGCGCCGACCCCGTGCTCGCGGGCGCGCTGGACGGCCAGTGCGCGGGCCCGGTCGGCGAGCACCTGACCGATACCGTGCCGCCCGTCGAGAGATACCAGGGGGCCGGTGTCGGTGAGCACGGCCGGGTCGGTGACCGCGGTCATCGCCCCGCTGCGCAGCCGCGCGACGTACCAGGGCAGCCGCAGCAGCCCGTGCGACTGGTGGCCCCACAGGTCGGCCTGCACGAGGCTGTCCGACACCAGCGCGGCGTCGTCCGCCGGGACGCCGAGGGTGCGCAGGACGCCGGCCCCGAACTGCCGCAGCGCGTCTGGTGCGATCCGTGCGGTGTCCATCGGTCGTCCCTTGTCCGTCAGCGGCCGGCGCGGTCCGTCAGCGGCCGGCGCGGTTGCGGTAGCGGGCGGCGCGCTTGGCCGCGGCGGCCCGCTTGCGCTCGCTCTCCTGCTTCTGGCGCACCAGACCGGTACGGTCGCGGGTCGCCTGCGCGATACCGGCGGGGTAGCCGGCCTTCTTGACGCGGTGCTCGGTGGTCTCGTTCATGTAGGCCAGCGAGTACAGCATCCCCAGGAACAGCCCACCGCCGGCGGCGGCGGCCCGCAGCTGCCACGGAGCCGGCAGCAGCCCCATCACCAGCACGACCGGGATGGACATCTGTACCAGGCTGCGTGCGACGTGGCGGAGCCACCAGGTGTGCGTCGTGGTGTCGTGCAGCACCCAGGCCCGGTTGCGCTCGGGCAGCCGGCCGCCGAGGGCGTACCAGAGCCAGCGGTGCAGCGCCGGCCGGACGATGGGTCCGGCCGGGGAGCCGCGGTCGGCTTCGGGGTCTGCCATGACGACTCGTTCCTGCTCGATGAGGCGGATCCGTCCATGGTGCCTGATGACGCCAGGCACGCCAAGGATTGGGGTACCAAATGTCAGCGGCCTCACAGTGCGAGCCGGAGCGGGGCCGACGGTCAGGCGACCGTCGCCGTCTTCGTGGCGGTCGCCGCTGCGCCGGGGCCGCCCAGTGCCCGCTGCGAGGCCGCGATCACCCGGGTGAGCGCGCCCTGCAGGGCCATCAGCTCCTCGACCGGCATGCCCAGCCGCTCCACGATGCCGGCCGGCACCTTCTCCGCCTCGGCGCGCAGCGCCCGGCCCTTGTCGGTCAGCACCAGCGCGAGGTTCCGCTGGTCGTTCGGATCCCGTTCCCGGCGCAGCAGGCCGGCCGCCTCCAGCCGCTTCAGCAGCGGGGACAGGGTGCCGGGGTCCAGCTGCAGCAGCCCGGACAGCGCCTTGACCGACAGCGGCCCGTACTGCCACAGCGCCAGCATCACCAGGTACTGCGGATGGGTCAGGCCCAGCGGCTCGAGCACCGGCCGGTAGACGGCGACCACGTTGCGGGCGGCCACGGACAGCGCGAAGCAGACCTGCCGTTCCAGGATCAGCATGTCTCCCGCGGGATCCGCGGGCGGAGGTGTCGTACCGATCGTCACGCCTCCAGCCTAGAACCGTGGACTACCAACCGTTGGCCCACCACGTCGTGCGGCGCCCGCCCTGCTCACGGGTCGTGCCGCGGATGCCGTGCGGCGGTGGAGCTGTCGGGGGACGCCGGCGGGCCGCTGACGGCGGCGCCTGCCGGGTCGGCCAGGATGCGGAGGACCCGAACCCCGGCGCAACGGAGAAGCTCGATGACCGCACCACGTCCCGACGAGGGCCGGACGGCCGCGCACACCGAGGGTGTGCTGCCCTCGGGGCAGTTCTGGCAGGCCTGGACCCTGCAGACCCCGGTGGCGGTCGTCGTCCTGGTGCACGGTCTGCACGAGCACGGCGGCCGGTACCGGCACGTGGCCGAGCGGCTGACCGCTGCCGGCTACGCCGTCTACGTCGTGGACCACCCGGGCCACGGCCGGTCACCGGGGACGCGCGGCAACCTCGCCAGCATGGCCGTCACCGTCGGCGGGGTGGACGCGCTGGCCCGGCTGGCCGGCGAACGCCACCCCGGCGTGCCGCTGTTCGTCTACGGCCACAGCCTGGGCGGGCTGATCGCCCTGCAGTACCTCACCGGCACACCCGACGCCCGGATCCGCGGCGCGGTGATCTCCGCGCCCGCCCTGGACACCGGCGCGGCCACCGGGGTGCAGCGGCGGTTGGCACCGGTGCTGTCCCGGCTGCTGCCCGACCTCGGCGTGCTGACCCTGGACGCCGACACGATCAGCCGGGACCCCGAGGTGGTCCGCGACTACCGCACCGACCCGCTGAACTACACCGGCAAGGTCCGGGCGCGCACCGGCGCGGAGATGATGCGGGCCGCCGTCGCCATGCCGCAGCGGCTGACCTCGCTCACGATGCCGCTCCTCGTGCTGCACGGCGGAGCCGACCGGCTGGTGCCGCCGGCCGCCAGCGAGCTGGTCCCCGCGCACGCCTCCTCGCCCGACGTGATCCGCAAGGTCTACGACGGGCTCTACCACGAGCCGCACAACGAGCCCGAGCGCGACGAGGTGCTCGGCGACGTCATCAGCTGGCTGGACGCGCACCGAGGCTGAGCCGGTCGGTGTCGGTGCCCTCGGGCCCGGCGCCGAGGGCGGGCAGCCCGCCGGCCGGGTCGCGGAAGAACGCCGGCATCGCCAGCTCGCAGGCCACCATCGCCAGGACGCCGAGCACCAGGGCACCGATGCCGAGCAGGAACACCCCGCCGACCCCGTGGAAGGACGTGCTGCCGTAATCGGCGGCGAGCATGTCCCGCGCGCTCTTGTAGAAGCCCAGCGTCAGGATCACCGCACCGGTGAGCGGCAGCACCCCGCGCACCAGCGCCTGCCGCGCCGTGCGCATCTGCCGGCGGAAGAACCAGGCGCAGGCGTAGCCGGTGAGCGCGTAGTAGAAGGCGATGAGCAGCCCGAGGGCGGCGATCGAGTCGGCCAGCACGTTGCCGCTGAGCACCACCAGCCCGACGTAGAAGCCGACCGACGCCACCCCCATCGCGATCGTCGAGGTGGTCGGCGTCCGGTGGCGGGGGTGGATCCGCGCCAGGGCGCCCGGAAGGGCCCGGTGCACGGCCATGGACAGCGTCGTCCGGGCCGTCGGCAGGATCGTCGTCTGCGCGGACGCGGCGGCCGAGGTGAGCACCGCCAGGATCAGCACCTTGCCGAACGCCGGCCCGAGCACCTGGTCGCCGAGGACGGCGAGGACGTCGCCCTGGTTGCGCTCGTCGGTCAGCACGCCGAGCCCGGCGTAGCTCTGGCAGGCGACGGCGACCAGCACGTAGCTGCCCAGCAGGACCAGGGTGGACAGGACGGCGGCGCGGCCCGGGATGCGGTGCGCGTCCCGGGTCTCCTCGTTGACGGCCACCGCGGTGTCCCAGCCCCAGTAGATGAAGACGGCCAGCAGCACGCCGGCCGACAGCGCGCTGAAGGACGGGACGTCGAACGGGTTGAACCACGACAGCGCGGGGCGGACGGCGCCCGGCGCCGCGTGCCCGGTGTAGACCTTGGCCAGCGCCACCACCGCGAACGCGGCCAGCGCGACCAGCTCCACCGCGAGCAGGACGTACTGCAGCCGGGCGGAGACCTGGATGCCGCGGTAGCAGACCCAGGTCACCACGACGATCCACGCGGCGCCGACCATCGTCGTCCAGAACGTGCTGCCGGCCAGCCCGTCGGCGTCGACGAGCAGGAACCCGTACTGGCCGGCGATCTGCGCCAGGTTGGCCATCACCACCACGTCGGCGACGACGATGCCCCAGCCGCCGAGCCAGCCGGCCCGCGGGCCGAAGGCCCGGGTCACCCAGGTGAAGGTGGTGCCGCAGTCCGGGTCGACGGAGTTGAGCTCGCGGTAGGCGTAGGCGATGCAGAACATCGGCACGAACGCCAGCAGCAGGACGGCCGGGGACTGGAAGGCCACCGCCGCGGCCACGAACCCGACGGTCGCGGCGAGGCTGTAGCCGGGGGCGGTGGAGGACACCCCGATGACCACCCCGGACAGCAGCCCGAGCGCCCCCGCCTTCAGTCCCTTGCCGGAGCCGGGCCGTTCGCCTAGTGTCACCGCGCCTCCCCGTCCTCGGGCTGTGTGCCGCCGGAGGTCGTCGGAGCAGGACGGCGGTGTGCTGCAGTCAACCGGGACCGGGTCACGCGCGGTCCACCGGGCGGTGCCGGAGGTCAGCCGGTCAGCTCGCTCGGCACGGCGATGACGTCCACCATCGCGCCGCGGCGCACCACGGTCATCGGCAGCGGCTCGCCGATCGCCTCGGCGAACAGCAGTCGCTGCAGGCTCTGCGCCGAGGCCACCGGCGCCCGGCCGGCCGACAGCACCAGGTCCCCGGCCTTGAGCCCCGACCGGTCGGCGGGGGAGCCGGCGATCACGTCCACGATCCGCAGCCCCCGCCGCTGGCCGGTGCGCTCGGCCAGCGCGGCCGGCAGTGGAACGGGGCTGCTCACAAGGCCCAGGTAGGCGCGGCGGACCCGGCCGTCGCGCAGCAGCGTGGCGACGATCCGGCGGGTGGTGTCGTTGATCGGCACCGCCAGACCCAGCCCCCAGCCGGCGACCGCGGTGTTGATGCCCACCACCCGGCCGGCGGAGTCGGCGAGCGCCCCACCGGAGTTCCCCGGGTTCAGCGCCGCGTCGGTCTGGATGACGTCCTCCACCACCCGCGCGGTCCGGCCGTCCCGGGTGGGCAGCGACCGGCCGAGCGCGCTGACCACCCCGGCGGTGACCGAGCCGGCCAGCCCGAGCGGGTTCCCGACCGCGACCACCAGCTGCCCGACCTGCAGCTGCGCCGCGTCGCCGAGCCGGGCGGGCGGGGGAACCGCCGTCCGGGCACGGACGACGGCGAGGTCGGACAGCGGATCGGCACCGACGACCTCGACCGTCGTCTCCGATCCGTCACTGAACACCGCCCGCCCGCCGGTGGCGCCGGCGACGACGTGGGCGTTGGTCAGGACCAGCCCGTCGTCGGTGAAGACGACGCCGGATCCGGCGCCGCCGCGCCCCCCGGGGCCGGCCACCTGCAGGGCCGCCACGTGCGGGGTCAACTCGGCGGCCACCCGGGTGACGACGCGGGAGTAGGCGTCCAGCGCGGGTTCGGTGTCCGGTTCGGGGACGACGCTCACGGCTCCTCCTGATCTCACCGGATTACGGCGTTACATCCAGTGAACTCCGGAAGGAGCGCCCGTGGCGCGCGGTGGGTTACGCCCTGCGCGATCCGTGCGCGCACGCTGCCGCATCCCGTGGAGCCAGGGTGGAGAGCCGCCGGCCGTGCCGAGAGCACCGAGCGCCGCCGCGTCACCGTGGTTCCCGCGGGCGCCGTCGTTCCCCGCTGGCGCCGGCGCTGACCTGCTGCCGGCGCTGACCTGCTGCCGGCGGGAGCCGACGGCGGGCAGGATGCAGC